>CACMWX010000011.1 GCA_902617515.1 uncultured Alphaproteobacteria bacterium | reverse complement strand
GATTCAGCCTTGTTTTCAACTTTTTTTGGAGTTTCTGCTTTTGGCGCAGCTTTCTTAGCTGGCTCTTTAAAGCTTTCTTCTCCAATGGCGGACTTGATTGCCATGACCTTTAATATAGAGATATATTGACGATGACCTTTAGTTCTTTGAAAATGTTTTCTTCTGTTTTTTCTAAAAACTCTAATCTTATCGTCCCTTGTCTGGTACAGTAATTTTGCAGATACTTCAGCACCTTTTACAGCTGGAGAACCAAGTTCAAACTTATCTCCATTTCCAACTGCAACGATATCTTTAAAAGATATTGTATCACCAACGTTACCCTCTATTTTATCAATCTTTAAAACATCTCCTGGAGACACTTTAAATTGTTTACCAACTGATTTAAGAACTGCGTACATAATAAGTCGGTCAATATATATAGGTCTTTATTTATGTCAATAGTCAAAAATGCAATAAAATAGGGATTTATTTGAGGATTAGTTTTTGATTAATTTATTTTGCAAGACTTACACAAAACATAAAATTCAAGGTTATACCTTGTGATTTCTAATTGATTATCCTTAACCAGATCACTGACACTATCCTTTAAATATTTATTTTTAATCTCTTTTACCTTTCCACATCTCTCGCAAATGGTAAAAGCGGTATTGCTCGCACAGTTTGAGTTATTACAAATTATAAACGAGTTAATACTCTCAATTTTGTGAATTTTTCCTAATTCAACCAATTTATCTAAAGCTCTGTAAACTTGAAGAGGTGAGTTTAAACCCTCTTTCTTCAGACTGTCTAATATAAAGTATGCCTTTAAAGGCTCACCACTGTTTTGTAAGAGATCAAGAACAATTCTTTGATTTTTGGTCAAACTTTGATTTTTTTTAGAATGTGTATGTGTTGAACTCATCTTAATTTGACAATTCTATTTTTTTTTTTGAAATTAGCAATTTTTTCAGAGGTATTAGACTTAAGATAAAGACACCTAAGGTTATTGCTAGTATAGTTGGACCTGTCGGAGAATTCCAAATCATTGAAGTTTGTAATCCGAGTACAACTGAAACAAGTCCTATAACTGAAGAAATTAATGCCATTTGTATAGGGGTAGATGATAAATTTCTAGAGGCAGCAGCAGGTATTATTAGAAGACCTGTAATTAATAATATACCAACAATTTTAATTGAAATTGCTATTACGCTGGCAATTAGAATTGTAAAAATAGCATTAGCTAGATCAGCATTTAAACCTTCTGCTTTAGCTAATTCTAAATTTACAGTTGCAGCAAATAGAGGCCTCCAAATTAGTATTAACACTATCAAAACAATGCTTCCACCAACCCAAACAAACAAAACATCAGTGATGTTTACTGATAAAATATCACCAAAAAGAAGACCCATAAGATCAATTCTTATAAACGAAACTATACCTAATAAAACTAAACCAATTGCTAAAACTGAATGTGCTAAAAGACCTAGTAATGCATCATCAGGTAGATTGGTTCGTTTTTGTAAGAAAAGTAGTGACAAAGCAATAAAGCAAGAAACAGCAAAAACTGCAATGATCAGATTAAAATTCATTGCATAAGCGATAACTACACCCAACAATGCAGAGTGGGCGATTGTGTCACCAAAATAAGATAATCTCCTCCAAATAATAAAACATCCAAGTGGGCCTGTAATTAATGCTAAACCAATACCTGCTACAAACGCTCTGATAATAAAATCATCAAACATTATTTATTTTTATCCGCCTCTTTTATGCTTCCATCAGGTAAATGATGATGATCATGATTATGCTTATACAGCGATAAAGTAGGATCAATATTACTACCAAATAGCTTAATGTATTCTTGATCTTTTATAACTGAACTGGGAATACCAGAACAGCAAACATGCCCATTAAGACAAATAACATAATCAGTTTGAGACATAACTACATGTAAGTTATGCGATATCAAAAGAATGCCACAATTAATTTTTTTTACAATTTCTTGGATTGTTTTGTATAAAGCAATCTCTCCAGAATAGTCTACCCCTTGAACAGGTTCATCTAATACAAGAAAATGGGGTTCTTTAGCTATGGCACGGGCCATAAGTAATCGTTGAAATTCACCTCCTGATAAATTTCTTACATCTTCATTAATTAGATGTTGGATACCAGTAATTCCAAGTGCATCATTGATTTCACTAGTTTTATGTTTTGTTACTAAATTAACAAAATCTATTGACCTCAAGGGTAAAGACCAATCAATTGAAATTTTTTGTGGTACATATGAAATTCTAATATCTTTTTTAATTGTGTTTGTACCTTCATCAGGTTTTAAAATATCTAAAGACATTTTAGCAGTAGTTGATTTACCTGACCCATTGGGTCCGATTAGCGTTACAATTTCTCCTTGCGAGACTTTTAAGGAAACACCCCTCACTAACCATTTTTGATTTCTAAAGACCCCACAATTATTTAATTCAACCAGACTGTTATTCATTTTTTAATTTGACTTATTAATAGTGTTATATTATTACATATGTAATAGTATAACATTAGAGGTGGTAATTAATATGAATTTGTTCAAAAGATCAATATTTTTCGGACTTTCTTTTTTATTTTTAAGTTTTAATTCTCATGCAGATGTGAAAACGGACATTAAAGTAGTCACTACAATAAAGCCTTTGCATTCTTTGATATCAAGAATTATGGAAACAAGAGGAGAACCTCAATTAATTATTGAAGGTACAAATAATCCTCACACATTTGTTTTTAAACCATCTCATGCAAAAATGATTGAAGAAGCTGATATTATTTTTTGGATTGGCGAGGATTTAGAGGCTTTTATGGAAAAACCTTTAGACTCACTTGCTGAGAAAGCACAAGTTATTTCATTTATGGAGCTATCATCTATAGAAAAATTAAAATTTAGAGAAAAAAATATTTTTGATGATCACGATGGCCATGAAGATGAACATGAAGGCCATGAGGATGAAGATGATCATGGTCACAAGGACGACGATCACGATGATGATCATGATGGCCATGAAGATGAACATGAAGGCCATGAGGATGAAGATGATCATGGTCACAAGGACGACGATCACGATGATGATCATGATGGCCATGAAGATGAACATGAAGGTCACGATGACGATCACAATGACGCACATGCGCATGCACACGGTGAGTTTGATCCACACATTTGGCTAGACCCAGAAAATGCTAAAGAAATGGTTAAAATTATCCGAGACGAATTAATTAAAATAGATCCAGATGGTCAAAGACAATATTCAGTTAATACTGCAGGGGCAACATTGGAACTAGATAATTTAATCAATAGTGTAGAAAAAGAATTATCAAAAGATATTAGCTATATTGTATTTCACGATGCTTACCAATATTTTGAGAATAGATTTGGAGTAATTCCTGCTGGAGCATTGACTTTAAATCCAGATGTTTTACCAGGAGCTAAACAAATAGCAGATATACAAGATGTTATAAATGACAAAGGTATTAAATGTATTTTTTCTGAACCTCAATATAATCCAAAAATAATTGAAACTATCGGGAATGATATGAAAATTTCTACTGGTGTAATGGATCCTTTGGGAGCTTATATAGATGCTGGACCTTCAATGTATAGTGATCTAATTAATGGAATTGCAAATTCAATTAAAGATTGTCACTAATAAAATTTGAAATAAGTTTCAGAAAATTGAAATATTCATAGAAACTTAAAGGCTAAAAAAAAACTAATTTACATGTCTTTCTTATAGGCATTTTATATGCCTATGAGAAAAATTAAAAATAAAGTTTGTAATCTTAGAATAAAAAGACTTGTCGAGGAAAAATATTATCCAATATCATTTATTGATAGAGTAAATGTTATTTATCAATTGAACTCTCAAAAAAAAAATAAAGTTAATGTCACTAACATGAGTAAGCCTTGATACAGCTAACTAAACAAAGTTATTTAAAACTCATTTCAATCTAATAGTGCTATTTTGTCTTTAATTTTTATCCTGAAAGTATTGATAAATAATGAAATTTAACATAGTTTAACTCTGATGAACTTATCAAACGCTTGTAAAAAAGACATTGATGTGGTCTTAGAAAATTGTGGCTGGAGACAGACCAAACAGAGAGTGGTGCTTTTAAAGTCAATTTTTGATGGAAATCATAAACATTTTTCTATTAATCAAATTAATGAAATTTTAAAAGACAATAGAAGTTATTTTTCTCTGACTACTCTTTATGAAAATCTAAATACCCTTGTTGATAAAGGATATTTAAAACAAATCGTTGTTGATAAACAATCATTTTACGACACTAATACTACCGATCACATACATGTTTATAATCAAGAAGAAAACCGAATCTATGATTATGACGATTGCAAAGAGCTTCACAAAGATCTTCCTATACCAGCTTGCTTATCACTTCTTGAAGAATATTCACTAGTTATAAATTTAAAAAAAAAGTAAATTTTTAATCTGTAGTTCATTTCAGAAATAGTTTTTTTTTATTCATTTGTAACATTCATTTTTTTTTGTATTTAGATTTTTTCAATTTGAGATTAGTAATATGATATGAAAAATTTAATTTCTTTTTTAATAAAGATTTTAGTAATTAATTTCTTTATTGGTTTTAGTGGTGCACATGCGGATGATTTATTAAAAATTTACTCAGAAAGACAACCAATGTTAATTGAACCTCTTTTAAATGAATTTGAGAGTCAAACTGGTATTGATGTTGAATGGATATATTCCAAGAAAGGCTTAGTTCAAAAAATTATTTTAGAAAAAGATAAGCCTGTAGCTGACGTATTCTTAGCATCAGATATATCAAGATTAATTGATGTAGCTGAAGCAGGAGCCTCAATTAAAATTAATAATTCTTCTGCTGTGCCCTCTCATCTCCAAAGTGATAATTGGATAGGCCTTACTCAAAGAGCAAGGATTATATACGTGAATAAAGATTTAGGTCTTAATGATATTACTTATGAGGATTTAGTATCTGAAAAATATAAAGGAAGAATATGTACAAGATCTGGTTTTCACCCATATAATGTTTCATTGTTTGCATCTTTGATGGCTCATCATGGTGAGGAGTGGTTAGAGAATTATTTGATTAATTTAAAAGCAAATTTAGCTAGAAAACCTCAGGGTAACGACAGAGACCAAGTCAAAGCAATATATGCAGGGGTTTGTGATTTAAGTATCGGCAACCATTATTATTATTTCAAGATGCTCAATAATGAAGAACAAAAGATATGGCTAGAGAAAGCAACAATTGTTTTTCCTAACCAAAAGGATAGAGGAACTCATGTTAATATTTCTGGTATAGCTTTACTTAAAGAAAGTTCTAGAGAAAAATCTGAAAAACTTTTGGATTTCTTAGTTAGTCAAAAAGCTCAGGCCATATACGCAAATGACAATAATGAATTTCCTGTTTCACCCGATGTACCTTTATCAGATGGTGTGAATGAATTAGCAGGAGGTGCTAAGTTTGACAATATTGATTTATTAAAAATAGCTGAAAATCGAAAAGCTGTTATTAATATTTTAAATAAAATAAATTACGACGAGTAGTAGATTTTTTATATTTCAAAGGTTGGTCGCTTCAAATAGGCCCGATGTACCCCATTGGTTAGGGTGCATTTTTCATAAATGAATGTGAAATTGTAGCAATCGCTTCAGTTGAATAAATAATCTTTATAACTAAAATTTGCTTATGAATAATTCTGAAATACTCAGTGTTTTATTAAATTCTGATAAAGAATTAATAATTTATAGAAACTCAGATAAAAATAATTTCGAAATATATACGGATTTTGCTGAAAAAGTTAATTTAAATATAGGTAATTTAGATAAGTTTTTAAATAAATTAGAGCGATTTAAATCAAATAAACCCTATGATTGTTATATTGGCTTCTTCGGTTATGAATTACTTTGTAAGAATATTAATTTAAAAGTAAACAAAGATAATTCATCTTTTCCTGAGGGAGTTTTTTTTCGACCACAAACTAAAATAATCTTAGATAAACAAGTTAAAATTGTAACCAAATCTAAATCAAAATTACTAAAAGACCTTAAAGCTTTAAATAAAACTACTTTTTCAAATAGCAATAAAATATCTGTAAGTCCAAACGTCCAAGTATATGAAAAAATCTTTAATAAATTTAAAAAAAATATAAGGGCTGGTGAAACCTATCAAATAAAAATTGCTCAAAAATATTCGAACAAAAAAGATTTAGATGTAGTGAATTTATTTTTCAATTTGATGAAGAAAAATCTTAGTCCAGAGTCTTTTTGTATTAGAACAAATGATTTTAATATAATTAGTTGCTCTCCTGAAAACCTTTTTAAGGTAAAAGGAAAAAAAATAATCACCTCCCCAATAGCAGGAACAGTAAGTAGAGATAAGGTAAAATCAACAAAAGAGGCTAGAAAGTTTTTTGAAAATAATCAAAAAGAGGACAAAGAACATAATATGATTGTTGACTTAGAAAGAAATGATTTAAGTCGTATAACTAAGGCAAACACTGTCAAAATTCAAAATTTAAAATTTGTTCAAAAATACCAATATATTTTCCACAATGTCTCTGAAATTTCAGGAACACTTCTTGATAATGTAAGGTTATCTGCAGTGATTAAGGCGATGATGCCCGGTGGCTCAGTTATAGGTTGTCCAAAAATTAATACTTTAAAATTACTCAATAAAGAGGAGAAAGAACCAAGAAGAATTTATACTGGTTCTTTTGGTTACTATCGCTCTAAACAGGATATGAGTTTTAACATAATAATTAGATCTATTTTAAATTTTCAAAAAAATAATGAGGTATTTGCTGCTAGTGGTGTGATTTTAGATAGTACTGCAAAAAATGAATACCATGAAAATTACTTAAAAGCTAAATCGTTATTAGATTTATTAAAATGAACTTACTTTTAATTGACCACGAAGACTCCTTTACTTATAACCTGGCACATTTGTTATCAGGATTTGGTAATTTAGAAGTAAAAAATTTTTATGACATTAAAGAAAAATCTATAAAAAAATCTGACATCATTATTTTTTCTCCAGGACCAGGGAAGCCCTCAGATTACCCAGTATCACTTGATATTTATAATAATTATAAATCAAAGAAAAAAATAATTGGTATTTGTCTTGGTTTTCAACTTATTGCTAATGGAGAGGGCGGAACTATTTCTAAGCAAGAAAAAATATTTCATGGTTATCAGACTTATATTAGAACGAATTCAAAAAGTTTAAGATTTCCTAATAATGCTTTATATCAAGTAGGTAGATACCATTCTTTAAAACTAAAAGAGCCATTTAATTCCTCTTCAATGCATATTACAATGAGATGTGAAGAAACTAATGTTGCAATGTGTTTGGAAAGTCATAAATATGATATTTGTGGTTTACAATTTCACCCAGACTCGTTTTTGACTCCAAATGGCAAACAATTTATTCGAAAAATCATTCAATATAAAAAATAATTCATATTACTCCTCACAATTTAAGCCACTGTGGGGTCAAAAAGGTGTTTTTACATCCATACCTGTAATTGGAAAAACACCAAGGTTAATAGGTTTAAATAAATATTTGAGAACTTTTAACACAACATGTCGGGATTATAAATTTGCTACCAAAATAGATTTAAACATTATCAGAAGTTTAGTAGGAGCGGATTTAAAGAAAATCAAAAATTTTAATCACTTATTGAGAATAGCAACTAATGGAACAACATTATCAATTTCGTTTAGAAAGAGAACAACAACTAAAGACAGTGTCATTGGATTTATAAAAAAATACAAAAGAAGAGACTTTAAAAATAAAAACTTATTTTACAAAAAATTATTAAAATTCATGAGTGAAATAAATTACTCTGAAAATGAAATTATATTACTAAGAGACGATGAAATTACAGAAGGAGCAGTCACAAATTTAGTTTTTGTAAAGAGAGATAAAATTTATATTCCCAAAACTGGGTATTATCATGGAAATACATTGAAGCTTATTGAAGAAATATCAAAATCGAAATTTATTAAAAGAAAAATTTTATTAGAGGATCTAAAAGAATACAGTGAGATATTATCGATTGGCTCTGGTAGAGGTATTACCTCAATAAAAAAAATTCAAAGTGTTTTATGGAAGAGAGCGTCTACAAAATATTTTCAAAAATTAAAAAAAGATTATGAAACTATGATAAAAAGGAATTATTATGAAATTTAATCAACATTCCTTTGCTTTGAAAAAGCCTTTACTAGTAGGTATATGTAATTTTACACCTGACTCATTTAGTGATGGGGGAAAAACATTTTCACGATCTACTGCATTGAAACATATAAATGCAATGGTTAAAGATGGTGCACAAATTATTGATATTGGTGCTGAAAGCACTAGACCAAATAGCGAGCCAATTACATATATTGAAGAAATAAATCGTTTATCCAAAATCTTACCATATTTAAACTATAAGAAATACCTTGTCTCTGTGGACTCGTATAAAATTGAGTCCCAAGAGTATGCACTGAAAAAAGGTGCCCATATCATTAATGATATTAATGGAGGATCAGAAGAGCTATTTAAACTTATAAAGAAATATAACGCAGGACTTTTCTTAATGCACAAAAGAGGAACACCAAAGGAAATGCAAAAAAAACTTAATTCCAGAGTAAATATGGTAAGAGAATTTGATTATTTTATTAAAAAAAGATTGAAAATACTTAATAAAATGAAGATTAATCTCAAAAAGGTATGGTTTGATCCTGGTATAGGATTTGGCAAAACACTAAATCAAAATTTACAATTAATGAAATCTTTGAAGAAATTCAGTAGTGCAAATATCCAAGTATTATTGGGATCCTCACGAAAAAGTTGGATAAATCATATTGATACATCAAATGCTGATGAAAGGATTGGAGGATCTTTAGCTTCTGTGGCGCATGCTCTCAAACAAAATATTCACACATATAGAATTCATGATGTCAAAGAGACAAATCAAATGATAAAAGTTTTGAAAGCATTAAATAAATGAAATTTTTTATCGAAATAGAAGAGCTAAAAGTTGACACAATTATTGGGGTGTTCGAAGAAGAGAGGTTAAAACCCCAAACTATATTAATAAGTATAAAATGCCAGTTAGACATTGATCATAATCAAGATCTTGACAATATTGAAAATGTTACAAGTTATTCAGATATCAAAAATGAAATAATTAAATTTGTTGCAGCCTCTCAATATAAAACATTGGAAAAATTAATTACAGATCTTAAAAAACAACTAGATGATAAGTTTCCAATTCAAATAGAAAAATTAGAAATAAATAAAATTGAGATTGCTAAAAAATACAATGCAAAAAAAGTTAGCGTATCGATATAAATCATATATTGCTATCGGATCAAATATAGGCAATTGGAGAAGTAATTTTAACAGTGCATTAAATTTAATGAATAAATTTGGTCATGTTAAAAAGGTTAGTAGAGTTTATTTTACCAAGCCTTTTGGTTTAACCGCCCAAAAATATTTTCATAATGCTGCCTTTTTATTTCTCACTAATTTATTTTTTAATGAGCTATTTATAAAAATGAACGCTGTAGAAAAGCTGATAAAAAAAAATAAACTTCTAGAGAATGGGCCAAGAAGAATTGATTTAGATCTTATTCAATTCGAAAACTTGAAAGTTAAAAATCATTTAATATCAATTCCTCATCCTTCCTCACATTTAAGAGATTTTGTTATACAGCCAGTATTAGACCTCAATCCTAATTTTATTGATTTAAAAACCCAATATACTTACAAAAGACTCATAAATAACTTAGAGGAACGATTTATTATTAAGAAATCTCGTCAAACCCAAGATTATCAAGGATTTTTTTAAGCTTTTCCTCATCCACACTATTAGATTGTTTTAAGCCTGTTGAAATATCAATTCCATGAGGAGATATTGTTTTAATTGCCTCTTTTATGTTATCTATATTTATTCCCCCACCAAGGTAGAGAGGTTTCGCAAAGATCTTTAATTGATTGATTTGTTTTTCACATTCCACAAGAGATTTTTTTTCAATAGTATCTTTTCTGTAAATATTTAAATCATAATAAAAACTACTTATATTATTTAAAATCTCTTCAAAGAAATTATAGTCAAAATTCTCATAATTTACCGAAATTGAAATTTTTGCATCTGTTTTATTATTCAGCAATTCAATTTCTTCATTTTTATATTGATTAGATATGCAAACCTCTTTTATTGCTACATCATTTACGATACTAATTACTTCTTGTATCTGTATATTTCCAATCAATAAAATTGGATTTAATTTTAAATTGTAGGATGCAATAGTCAGTTCTTGAATTTCTTTAGTACTAAGTGTATTTGGGCCATATAAGTAATCACTTACAAGGCCCACCCTACTTACAGAGTACTTTTGAATTACTTCTAAAGATTTTTGATCTGTAATACCACAAACTTTAAGTTGGATATTACCATAATTGAACATTAATTAATTATTGTTCAATTCAAATCTATCGGCATTCATTACTTTGTTCCAAGCTTTAACAAAATCAATTACAAACTTTTCCTTGTTATCATCTTGTGCATACACTTCTGCATAAGATCTAAGTATAGAGTTCGATCCAAATACAAGGTCCGTTGAGGTTGCCGTCCATTTAACATTATTTGTTTTTCGATCAATAATCTCATAATGTCCATTAGACGCTTTCCATTTATTACTCATATCAAGCAAGTTAACAAAAAAGTCAGTTGTAAGAGCACCTACCTGGTCAGTAAAAACACCATGCTTATTCTCACCATAGTTAGCACCCAGAGCCCTCATACCTCCAACAAGTACAGTCATTTCAACTGCAGTAAGACCAAGTAAATGAGCTCTATCAAGCAACAACTCTTCTCCTCTTACTTCATAATTATCTTTTTGCCAATTTCTAAAACCGTCATGTATGGGTTCTAATTGAGAAAATGACTCAGAGTCAGTCATATCCTCAGAGGCATCTCCTCTTCCTGGGTTGAAAGGAACAGGAACGTTAAAACCCGCAGCTTCAATAGCTTTTTCTAGACCAACATTTCCAGCTAAGACAATTGTGTCTGCAATGCTAGCGCCTGCTTCTTTTGCAAGAGGTTCTAATATATCTAGCACTTTTGATAATCTTTGAGGCTCATTGCCTTTCCAATTTTTTTGTGGTGAAAATCTAATTCTCGCTCCATTAGCTCCCCCTCTTAAATCCGACCCTCTAAATGTCCTTGCACTATCCCATGCAGTTGAGACTAGTTCTTGAACAGTTAATTCAGAATTTCTGATTTTTTCTTTGAGTTGTTCCACATCAAAACTAGGTGTTCCAGCGGGAACTGGATCTTGCCAGATCAAATCCTCGTTTGGAAGGTCGTGTCCTATGTATCTGGATCTTGGACCCATATCTCTATGGGTAAGTTTGAACCAAGCTCTTGCAAAAGCATCACAAAAATACTCATGATCATTATGAAACTTTTTGGATATTTCTAAATAAATTGGATCTTTGATCATTGCCATATCAGCATCTGTCATGATTGGGTTATATCTAATTGATGGATCTTCTACGTCTACAGGCTTATCTTCTTCTTTAATATTGATAGGTTCATATTGCCAAGCTCCTGCAGGGCTTTTTTTAAGTTCCCACTCATATTTAAAGAGCATGTCAAAATATCCATTATCAAATTTTGTTGGCTCAGTAGTCCATGCACCTTCAATTCCAGATGTCACCGTATCTCTTCCAACTCCTCTGGAAGTATTATTCATCCAACCAAGGCCTTGTTCGTTAATTGCTGCCCCTTCAGGTTCTGCTTCAAGATTATCAGCATTACCATTACCATGCGTTTTACCAATAGTATGACCTCCTGCAGTAAGAGCAACAGTCTCTTCATCGTTCATAGCCATTCTTGCAAATGTCTCTCTAATATGCTGAGCTGTTTTTAATGGGTCAGGGTTACCTTCAAATCCCTCTGGGTTCACATAGATTAAGGCCATGTGATTTGCAGCAAGTGGACTTTCTAACGAAGAGGCATCTTCTTTATCTGAGTGTCTATCAGATGCTAATGCTTCTGTTTCTGGTCCCCAGTATATATCCTTGTTTGGGTGCCAAATATCCTCACGCCCATATGAAAAACCAAATGTTTTAAATCCTGTTGATTCATAGCCAATGTTTCCAGCTAAGATCATAAGATCAGCCCAGCTAATCTTGTTTCCATATTTTTTCTTAATCGGCCATAAAAGTCTTCTAGCTTTATCTAAGTTAGTATTATCAGGCCAAGAATTTAAAGGAGCAAATCGATGATCACCGGTTCCACCGCCACCTCTCCCATCAGCAGTTCTATAAGTACCAGCAGAGTGCCAAGCAAGCCTAACCATTAATCCTGCGTATGTCCCCCAATCAGCTGGCCACCAATCCTGACTTTCTTTCATTAATTTATGCATATCAGCTTCTAATGCTTTAAAATCTAATTTTTTTACTTCTTCTCTGTAATTATAAGTACCATTAAACGGTTTTGTTTTTTGATCATGTTGATGGAGAATATCTAGATTTAAATTTTTAGGCCACCAATCAGTTGATGACTTCTCCATATTTGAATTAGCTCCGTGAGCAACGGGACATTTGGCTTCGCTCATTTTTCTCTCCTACTTAATTAATATTGAAGTCATTAAAATTTAACCTGTAAGTAAGTCAACAATACGAATTGTCTCTGTTAATAATTTACAAAAATCCTTGAAATTATTTGCTTTTAAAGAACTGGTTATACAAAATGTAGGCAGCAAACATTCCAATAACTTGACAACTAATAAAAAATATTACAGTGGAGGGATTGATACCCGTAAATGACTCAGTAAACATTCTAGCAATTGTTACAGCCGGATTTGCAAAACTTGTAGATGATGTAAATATAAGAGCTGCTGTAATATAAATACCAACATTAAATGAAACTACATTTTTACCATCTGCTCTAGATAAAAGTATGACCAGTAATAATCCAGTTGCAGCAAAAAATTCGGAAATATATATATTTGCCCCACTTCTTATATTTGAAGAAATCTCAATTACATTTAATCCAAAAATATAATTAGCAAAAAGTGTGCCTAGTACAGCTGCAATGATTTGTATTAGTATATAAAGAAATAAATCCCTAGAACTCAATTCTTTTTGTAAGAAAAATATAATTGAAACAATAGGATTAAAATGAGCTCCAGAAAAATTTGCAAATATTCTAATTATAAAAATTAGTGTGAAACCTATTACAACAGCATGACTAAATAAAATTACCATTTGATCATTCGTATATTGCTGTCCTGCTATGCCAGATCCAACAATTGATACTAATAAAATAAATGTGCCTATAAATTCAGATATGTATTTTTGCATTTTTAAAGTCTTAATGTATCATTGCTAAGTTTTAAAGAAATGTATTATGAATTTTTAGTTACATACCTTGATGCACCATTTCTATTGCTATCTGCTGTAACCACTGGTTTGATAATTCGTATTTTTTATAAACAGTATATGAATACAAAGCTACCAATGAGGGTAGTTATTTCTATAGCTCTTTTTCTTATTAATGCGATTATTTTAGTTCCTGGAATTGTCTTTTTATATAGATGGGTAATGTTATGTGGTTTTTACCAACCAAGCGGCGTTTTTGAAACAGGGTATGGTTGTAGTGGGGACGTTTTTAGTCTACTTGTTCCAGGGCTTTTTTTACTTTCGTAAACATTTCATCGACCTGATTTTCTTTAATTATTAAAGGCGGAGAAAAAGCAAGCGTATCTCCGTTAGCTCTTACCATTAAGCCAAGATCCCAAGCTTTTTTCATAGCTTCAAACCCTCTTGCACCAACAGCGTTACCTTTAGGCTCTAATTCGAGTGCAGCAATCACTCCTAAATTTCTAATATCGATTATATGTTTTGTTCCCTTCAGGCTATGAGCGGCTTCTTCAATAATAGGAGCCATATGAGCAGCATTATCAAATAATCCCTCTTCTTGATAAATATCTAGTGTTGCTAAGGCTGCGGCGCAAGCAACAGGATGACCAGAGTAAGTATATCCATGAAATAATTCTATTGGAGCATCTGCATTTTCCATCATTGACTCATAAATAAAGTCTTGAACTATGGTTGCACCCATAGGGATGGTGGCATTTGTAATGCCTTTTGCACATGAAATAATATCTGGTGTTACACCAAAAAACTCAGAGCCAGTTGCTTTTCCCATACGGCCAAAAGCAGTTACGACTTCATCAAAAATTAATAAAATGTCATGTTTTGTGCAGAGCTCTCTTAATCTTTTTAAGTATCCTTTAGGCGGAGGCAGCGCACCAGTTGATCCAGCAATTGGCTCAACAATTACAGCTGCAATAGTTGATGCATCATGCAATTGAACAAGACGCTCTAAATCATCGGCAAGTTCTGCTCCATGTTCAGGTTCACCTTTTGAAAAAGCATTTAATTTTAAATTGTGGGTATGGCGTAAATGGTCAACACCATTTAGCATTGATCCGAAGTACATTCTATTTTTTACCATACCACCTACACTTATTCCTCCAAAGCCCACACCATGATAACCTCTTTCGCGACCTATTAATCTAGTTTTAGATGAGTGTCCGCGTGCACGTTGATAAGCTAGCGCAATTTTCAATGCACTATCTACTGCTTCAGATCCTGAATTAGAAAAGAAAACATGATTCATTCCTTCAGGAAAAATCTCTGCTAAACGATTAGCTAGTTCAAATTGTTTTGGATGCCCAAATTGAAAAGGTGGAGAGTAATCAAGATTTTCAATTTGTTTATTTACAGCTTCTTGAATTTTTTTTCTACCATGACCAGCGTTTACACACCAAAGCCCTGCAGTGCCATCTAAAATTTCTCGATTATCGTCACTAATAAAATGCATATCTTTAGCACCGACTATAATTCTTGGATCTTTCTTAAATACTTTGTTAGGAGTGAAAGGCATCCACAGCGGTTCTAAATTATTTGGCTTATTCATTTTCTCTCTTGATTTTAATAAAGATACATTATTCCCTCACAATTGCTTCAGCAAGGGTAATAATGTCATCTTTTAGGGTAGGGAGAGGGCAGCGTGGACTGCCCTCATAACAATCACATTTTTGATCCGATGAAACCTGCTATGAACCAAATAATCATAACTATAAAGGGGTAGTGTCCTGTAAACATATCTGCCATTTAAACCTCCATGATTCCTTTAATCAGGTTATAGGATTTCATTGTAATATGCAATATTTGCATATGTATAGACAAATTTAGTTAATTTATCCACATTTATTGTGAATTATGGGGATGAATTATGCATTTTTTTTATACCAATAAGCACCATTGTTATTTCTTCGTCCTTATAATAAGTATAACTAGCTTATGAGCGTTGTTTCGAAAACAATCAAATATTTACTCGATAAAAACATATCAGTTTCAACAGCAGAATCTTGTACTGGTGGTTTGCTTGCAGCAGAATTTACAGCTGTGTCTGGTATATCTAAAATTTATAAAACTGGTTTGATAACATATTCAAATGACTCAAAAATTAAAAATCTCAAAGTCAAACCAAGTACTATCAAAAGGTACGGTGCAGTCAGCCGTCAAGTATGTGCTCAAATGTGTTTACATTTGCACAAAATTTCCAAAAGTCAGCTAACATTTTCAACTACAGGTGTAGCTGGTCCAAACGGTGGTACTAAATCAAAACCTGTAGGTTTAGTTTTTATCGGATTATATTTTAAAAAAAATGTTTATATCGAACAATTAAATTTCAATCCAAAACTTTCTAGAATTCAAATTCAAAAAGGCACAGTGAAAGAATGTTTTCACATGTTAAATAATATTATAGATGAGCTATAAGCGAAATTATAATAGTTTACTACCTGATGATTTCGAGCTCAGTAAAGAATTTGAAAATATCATTGAGCAACTAGAAAGCACAAAAGATCATTTTTATATTACTGGTAAAGCAGGTAGTGGTAAGTCTACACTATTGGCCTACTTTCGATCTATAACAAAGAAGAATACAGTTGTTCTTGCTCCAACAGGAGTTGCTGCAATTCGAGTTAAAGGACAAACTATTCACTCATTTTTTGGTTTTCCACCAAAGGTTATTCAAACACGACATATAAAAAAAGTAAGACAAATCGAAATTCTTCAAAATTTGGAAACATTAATTATTGATGAGATATCTATGGTTCGTGCTGATGTTTTTGATGCGATTGATTATAGCCTTCGTGTTCACAGAAAAAAACTTACACAACCATTTGGCGGAGTTCAGTTAATAGTTTTTGGGGATTTATTTCAACTACCACCAGTTGTGAATATGGATGAGTCAGGACTTCTACAGCGCATTTATCCTAAAGGTCATTTCTTCTTTCACTCAAATATTTTCCAAGACGCACAATTTAAAACACTTGAACTACATAATATTTATCGACAAAAAGATGACCATTTTATTCATTTGCTTAACTCTGTAAGAGATGGCTCAATTACTCACACGCAGATCGAGAATATAAACGACTCTTTAACTGATCACATTGAGATGGATGAAGGTAAAATCATACTTACTACAACTAATGCTCGAGCGAGTAGCATTAATCAAAAATATTTAAGCCAGTTAAATCAGGAGGAGTTTTCTTACAGGGGACAAGCTACTGGCCAATTTTATAAAGAATTATTTCCCACCGATGAAATCTTAAAATTAAAAAAAGGAGCCCAAGTAATTATGATTAAAAATGATCCTGAAAAAAGGTGGGTTAATGGATCCATTGGTATAATTCATGATATCGCTCAAAAAAAAATAAAAGTAAAAATCAATAATAAAATATATGAGGTTAAAAAAGAAAAATGGGATCGTATTCAATATACCTATGATGATGATCAACAAGAAGTTCAAGAGGAAATAACAGGATCTTTCAAACAGTATCCAATGAGATTAGCTTGGGCAATTACAATTCATAAAAGCCAGGGACAAACATTTGAAAAAGTTATTATAGATATGAGTCAAGGTTCTTTTGCTCCAGGACAACTTTATGTTGCACTAAGTAGATGTATAAGTTTGGAAGGTATAGAACTGCTAAGACCTATTAAAAAATCAGATATCATTGTTAACAATCAATTGATAGGTTTCCAAGACAGATTAATTTAAGATGGGTAAAAAAATATTATATAGTATTGCAGTCTTTGGCATTATTGGTTTAGGCCTATATATTTCTTCGACATTTGAATACCATGAATACTATGAGGAATGTGAAAAACAAAGCAACACACAAGGAGGTATAGAGTCTTGTGTTGATTTTATGATAGAGGAAGCAAAAAAATGATTTATCTCAAAGATAGTTATACAAAGAGCTTTGAAGAAAAAATTTTATTAGTCGAGGGTGACAAAATCATTACTCAAGATAGTTCTTTTTATGCTCAAAGTGGTGGGCAACCCGGAGACAAGGGAGTACTTGAAATTAATGATAAAAAATTCAATGTTATCAACACAGTTAAACATGAGTTAGGTATTGCCCATGTTGTTGACTCAGAAAATCTAAATCTATCTGGGCAAATAAAAGGCCATATTGATTGGGATCATCGATATCGCTTAATGAAAATGCACACCACAATGCACTTAATGTGTGCAGCATTACCTTATTATGTTACAGGAGGATCAATTGGTTTAGAAAAAAGTAGGATTGATTTTGATTTAGGTGAAGAAACATTTGAATTTGAAACTTTAAATAAAATCATTAATGAATTTATTCAACAATCTCATTCTATTTCTTATCAGTGGATAACAAATGATGAGCTAGATCAAAAACCTGAACTAGTGCGAACCTTGTCAGTTAAACCGCCAAGAACAAATGATAAAATTCGCCTTGTTAAAATAGGAGATATTGATTTACAACCGTGTGGGGGAACTCACGTAGCAAATACAAATGAAATTGGCGAATTCAAATTTATGAAGTATGAGAGTAAAGGAAAAATGAATAAACGTGTTCAGTTTACTCTCATATAATGCACAAAGCATCTTTTAAAGATTTTTTACTTTTATTTTTATTAGCTGGTATATGGGGAAGTGCGTTCTTTAACATCAAAATTGCCTCAGAAAGCTATACACCAATGGCACTTGCCTTTGGTAGAATTTTTTTTGCTGCAATAGTAATGCTTGTTTACTGTTGGATAAGAAAAATTTCAATTGAAGCATTTGGAGAGAATTGGTTATGGTACGCAACTATAGGATTTGTGAATTTAGTTCTCCCCTTTTTTTTTATTTCATTCGGCATATTAAAGGTTCAAAGTAATCTAGCAGCAATCTTGATGTCTACGGCACCTATTGCAGCAACAATCTTAGGGCATTTATTTATTCAAAATGAAAAAATTAATCTTTTAAAATTTGTTGGAATATTAATTGGCTTTCTTGGTATCGTTTATTTATTTTCAGATAACATTCTAATCAATCAGTCAAATATCTTTTATGCTTTTATGGTAATCTTGGGTCCAGTTTGTTACACCATAGGTGGACTATTTTCACTCAAGCTAAAACATATAAAAAATGAAGTACTTACATCAAGTATTTTAATTTGGGCAGTTATTCTTTTATTACCAATTATGTTCATTTTTGAAAATCCAACAGAATTGAGACCCTCTCTTAATGCTACAATTTCTCTTCTGTATCTTGGTATTGTTGCGACAGCGATAGCTTGGTTAATGAGATTTTATATTCTTAAAAATAACGGCTTAGTTTTTCAATCACAAGTTGCCTACATCATTCCAATTTTTGGTTTGATATTTGGATATCTTTTTTTAAACGAAAAAATAACTTATAAAATTATTGTTGCCCTTATTGCTGTTTTAATAAGCACTTACTTAATTGAAAAAAGTAAAAAAAATAAGATTACTGATAAACTATCTTGATGTTATTTGCTTATAATATACTGTACGCAATCTAATTATGTCAGCAGATATCTTAATTAAAATTGATAATTTAAAAAAAACTTTTCAAGGAGGTTTAGAAGCCCTTAAAGGAGTCAATTTAGAAATTCAAAGAGGTGAAATTCTTGCACTTCTTGGTCCAAATGGTGCTGGAAAAACAACACTTATTAATGCCATATGTGGGATAGTCTTACCTACATCAGGAACCATTTCAGTTGATGGATATGATGTTGTTAAAGATTTCCGAAAAACTCGATCGATGATTGGTCTTGTGCCTCAAGAACTACATTTAGAAGCCTTTGAAAAAGTTTTTCAAAATGTTTCTTACACAAGAGGTCTTTATGGTAAGAAAAAAGATCCTGCATACATAGAAAAAATTCTTAAAGATCTCAGCCTTTGGGATAAAAAAGATAGTAAGCTTCGTGAGCTCTCTGGTGGTATGAAGAAAAGAGCATTAATTGCAAAGGCATTGAGTCATGAACCAAAAATACTTTTTCTTGACGAGCCTACTGCAGGTGTCGATATTAATTTGCGAAGAGATATGTGGAGAGCAGTGAAAGAACTCAAAGAAAATGGAGTAACAATTATTCTTACTACTCATTATATCGAAGAAGCTGAGGCTATATCTGATCGAGTATCTGTAATCAATAATGGCGAAATTATAATCACTGATAATAAGAATGATTTAATGCGAAAAATGGGTCAAAAGAATTTAACTATAGAATTTCAAGAGCCTTTTAGTCAAATCCCATCTACTTTAGAGTCGTATAACTTAAAAATGAATAATAATAATTCTTTAACATATTCATATGACTCTCATGGATCTTCGACTGGTATTACTGCACTTCTTCAAGACATAAAGTCGGCTGGTTTAAAATTAAAAGATTTAAATTCCTCCCAGACATCGTTGGAGACGATATTTGAAAAACTTTTGGAGGAGAGTGTATGAACTGGACAGGTATAATGGCAATTTACTTGCATGAAATGGATCGAATGAGAAGAACAACTGTTCAAAGTATATTTTCTCCTGTGATATCATCCTCTCTTTATTTTGTTGTCTTCGGTGCTGCAATAGGAAGTCGCATCCCTGTGATTGAAGATATCTCTTATGGTTCTTTCATAGTACCTGGTATGATAATGTTAGCTTTACTTACACAAAGTGTCTCAAACGCTTCCTCAGGTATTTTTTTTCCAAAGTTTCTTGGAACTATAAATGAAATATATGCTGCCCCACTATCAACAACAGAGATTGTTATTGGTTTTGTTGGTGCGGCCACTACAAAATCAATAATTTTAGGAAGCTTAATATTAGCAACAGGGTTATTTTTTGTTGAAATATATATTATGCATCCTTTTACAATGATTTTAATGCTCGTTTTAACATCTTTAACTTTTAGCTTACTTGGTTTTCTTATAGGGATGTTGTCATCAAATTGGGAGGAGCTATCAATATTTCCAACACTAATTTTATCTCCACTCGTATTTCTTGGTGGATCGCTATATTCAATAAACTGGTTACCAGAGTTTTGGCAAAACGTTTCTTTGGTAAATCCAGTTCTTTACTTAGTTAGTGGTTTTCGATGGAGTTTTTATGAAATGGCTGATGTGAGTATTACAACAAGTTTGATTATGATATTTACATTTTTAATTTTAAATATTTCTGCAATTATTTATATTTTTTCAAAAGGCTTCAAAATTAAAGATTAGAAACAGATGTCAAATAGGATCGTCTGGTTTAAGAAGAATTTAAGATTTAAAGACAATGAAATTCTTATTGATGAAAATAAAAGATCTATATTAATTTACATAATTGAACCTGATCTGTGGAAGCAAAAAGATATGTCTTTAAGGCAGTGGCAATTTACATTAGAGAGTGTAAATGAGCTTAAACGACAATTATTAAAAAATAATTTATATTTAAATATCTTTTTTGGTGACGCGATTGAAATATTCAAGTTTTTAAAAGATAAATATAGCTTTTCAAGCGTAATTAGCGAACAAGAAACAGGTATTCAATGGACTTACCAAAGAGATAAAAAATTAAAAAAATTTTTTTTTCAAAATAAAATTGATTGGATTGAGTGTTCTTACCCAGGAGTTAAAAGAGGACAACATGATAGAAACCAATGGGCAAAAAATTTTAGAAACGAGATTATTAAAAAGTCTAATTTGCCCGTCATAAAACAATCAGTTAATTTAGAATTAACAAACCATGAATTACCAAAATTTTTTTACGACTCAACACCATGTCCATATAGGCAAAAGGGTGGATCTGTCGAAGCAGAAAAATTACTTCAGTCTTTTTTAAATAAAAGAGGTGAAAATTATCAATTTGAGATGTCTAGCCCAATAACTGCTGAAAAAAGCTGCTCAAGATTATCAACTCATTTGACATACGGTACAATATCACACCGCACAGTTTTTCAAGAGGCCGCAAAAAAAAGAGATCTAATAAAGCATACCAATAAAAATTTTGCTAAATCTATAAATTCATTTTTATCTAGGTTACATTGGAGATCACATTTTATTCAAAAATTAGAGGATCAGCCATCAATTGAACATGCAAGCTTTATTCCTGTGTATGATCAAATACGTGATAAAGATGAAGAGAAATTAGAGGCTTGGATTGAAGGTAAGACCGGAGTTCATTTTATCGATGCATGTATGATTTATTTAAGAAATCATGGATGGATCAATTTTAGAATGAGAGCAATGTTAGCTTCATTTGCTTCTTATAATTTATGGCTTGATTGGAGATACTTTGCTCCACGCTTGGCAGCATTGTTTACAGACTTTGAACCTGGAATTCATTACAGTCAAATACAAATGCAATCAGGTACAACTGGTATCAATACTATTAGAATGTATAATCCTTATAAGCAAGCTATGGATCAAGATCCTCTCGGTAAATTTATTAAGTCACAAATTCCTGAAGTAAAAAATTTCCCACCTGCTTTTTTTCATAATCCCCCAAAAAAAAGTTTGAACGTAAATTTGTTCGATAATGAGTTTCAAAAAGAAATAATTAATGTTAAAGAAACTGCTCAGTATGCTAGAAAAAAAATTTTTGATATTCGCAAATCACAAGAACATAAAATACTTGCAAAAAATGTTTATTTAAAACATGGTAGTAGAGGAAGAAATTGAACTAATCTATGTTTGAAAAACCTGATTATATCGTAATTGGTTCTGGATCAGCAGGATCTACAATTGCATACAGACTTGGGGAAAACCCTCAATTAAAAATTCTAGTATTAGAATTTGGCGGCAATGACAATAGTCCTTTTATACAAATGCCTGCAGCACTCTCATACCCAATGAATATGAATAAATTCGATTGGGGCTATAAAGCAGAACCCGAGCCTACCTTAAATGGTAGGTCTCTCGTTTGCCCTAGAGGTAAAGTTATAGGAGGGTCTTCGTCAATTAACGGAATGATTTATGTTAGGGGTAATGCTGGTGATTATAATCAATGGGCAGAAAGTGGTGCAAAAGGTTGGGATTATCCTGATGTCCTTCCATATTTTCAAAGAATGGAAGCAAGCCATGGAGGCAATTCAGAGTTTAGAGGAAAATCAGGCCCTCTAAACATAACCCATGGCAAAAGAGATAACCCATTACACAATGCTTTTGTAAAAGCTACCGAGCAGGCGGGATACACCTACACTGATGACTACAATGGCTTTCGACAGGAGGGTTTTGGACCAGCTGATATGACTGTTTGGAAAGGCTCACGTTTTTCAACAGCAAAAGCTTATTTAAAGCCTGCGTTAGCAAAAAAAAATGTACAACTTATAACAAAGGTCCTAGTCGATAAAATAATTTTTCATGAAGACAAAGCTAAGGGAGTTGAAGTATTTCATCAGGGCCAAAAAAAAACCTTTAATGCAAATATTGGTGTTGTTTTATCAGCTGGCGCAATCAATAGCCCAACAATTCTTCAAAGATCGGGTATTGGAGAGGGCAATGATTTAAATAGTTTGGGGATCAAAGTTATTAAAAACTTACCAGGCGTTGGTCAAAATTTACAAGACCATTTAGAAGTTTATTTTCAAGTTAAATGTTTACAACCAGTAACACTTAATAAATATTTAAATCCTTTTTCTAAATTACTTATCGGCATGCAATGGATGTTTCTAAAAAGTGGGCCAGGTGCAACTAACCAATTTGAAACTCTTGGTTTTATTCGTTCTGATAAAAACATACCATATCCAGATATACAATTTCATTTTCTTCCAGTCGCTATTAGATATGACGGAAAGGCACCTAGCGAGGGTCACGGTTTTCAATTGCATGTAGGGCCAATGCGTTCAAAGTCAAGAGGCTTTGTAAAATTAAAATCTAGCAACCCATTTGACTCACCAACTATAAAATTCAATTACATGTCTCATGAGGATGATTTTCCAAACTTTAGAAAATCACTTAGACTTAGTAGAGAGATATTGAGCCAAGAGGCCCTAGTTCCTTTTAAAGGAGATGAAATTCAACCTGGTGATGACGTTGTTTCGGATGAAGGACTTGACGAATTTATAAAAAATAATTGTGAAAGTGCTTACCATCCATGTGGTACCTGCAAGATTGGAAAAGAAGAAGACCCTTCTTCTGTCGTTCTAAATGATTGCAAAGTAAAGGGTTTTTCAAATTTATTTCTTGCGGACTCATCAATTTTTCCTCAGATATGTAATGGCAATCTTAATGCACCATCGATAATGACAGGTGAGAAAGCCTCAGATCATATCTTGGGAAAACCTCTTTTAGCACCATCAAATCTACAACCTTATACCCATCCAAATTGGCAAAATTCACAAAGATAAAATTAATGATCAGACTGGTGCTTTTGTTTCTAATACTCCCATTTACTGCATATTCTGATAAACATATTCCATATTATAAATCTCTAGCTCATGATGAGTCATGGTTACGTCACTATCCAGAAAATCAAGATTTGAGTAAACAAACAGAGAAATTTCTCCTTACACAGGAAAACATGCCTGTAAAGATTATTGAAGAGTTTAGAAATAGTTGGAGTTCTTATACAGACTGGTACCGCATTGAATTATTTAATGGAATACAAGGTTGGATTGCTCACAATCAGTTATCTAAAAAAAGAACTTTGCTTATATTAGAGGATATTGAGTTGTATGCATTGAAATCTTATGACCCTGAGTCTTGGAAGACTATTCAAAAAGGAGTAATACTTGCACCAAAAATTGTAAATTTGTTAGAGGTAAAAGAAACAATGTTGAAAGTAAGTATACCTGAGGGCAATAAATCCTCTATTAAAGGATGGATACCCATAGATGATAGATTATGGGGAGTCTCTAACAATGAAATTCAAATTTCTAATGATTAAATACTTACTATTCATGTTACTCATGGTACAAGAATTAATGGCATATAGTGAAGCACCTTATAAAGTAGTTCATCAGACAGATAAGTATGAAATTAGATTTTACGAGGAGCGTCAAGTAGTCCAAACCCAATACACTAATCAAAATAATGGATTTCGAAAACTTTTTAATTATATTTCTGGCAATAATAAACAAAGTGAAAAAATTTCAATGACCACACCAGTGAATGTTACTCAAATTGAAAACGAGTACGTTATGCAATTTTATTTACCAAGTAAATACAAACCAAATGAAATACCTTTACCATCAGATAATTCAGTAAAAATTTCTTCAATTGAGCCAGGTTATTTTGCAGTAATTAGATATTCTGGTTTTGCTTCCGATAAAAATTTTTATAAACACCGAGATATTTTAAAAAGTGACTTAATTACTGATAATATTGAAGTAATTGGACCCGCTATTAAAGCTACTTATGATGGTCCGTTTACATTGCCTCATCTTAGGAGGAATGAAGCAATTTATAAAGTTGATTGGGAGAATCCTCTTTAAGTTACAAAAACTTGCTAATTGATTTAAGATTTAGTCTTGCTCTTTTAATTATTTTAATCATATTTATTGATGTTTTTTTACCAATATGACTGATTTTATTGGGCAATCTCGGATATTCACTAGATGCATAGTTTCATTAACTTCTTAGCATTATTTTTTTTTTGATTCAGTATTTATAAGTTTCTCAACTCAAAAATAAGAGAGGTATTTATGAAACTAATAACAGCAATTATCAAGCCCGATAAAGTTGAAGCTTTGAGACAAGCACTCACAGGTGTGGACATCCAAGGTTTAACTATTGTTGAGGCTAAAGGATATGGGCGCCAGAAGGGTCATACCGAACTGTACCGAGGCGCAGAATATGAGGTACATTTTCTTCCTAAATCTCGAGCAGAGGTTTTAGTAGATTCTGCAGACGTCGAAAAAGTCATCACAACAATTTCTGAAGCAGTAAAATCAGGAAAAATTGGAGATGGCAAAATTTTTGTAACTGAAGTGCAAGAAGTTGTCCGAATACGTACAGGAGAACGAGGCGCTGAGGCAATTAAATAAGGAGATCCAATGAAAAAAATATTAACTTTCTTAATCCCTACTTTGCTTTTCTCTGGAGTTGCAAGTGCGGAAGTATCTGCTGAAACAGCCTTTGTATTTAATACATTTTTATTTGTTTTTAGCGGAGTCTTAGTGATGTTCATGGCATTAGGTTTTGCCATGTTAGAAGCTGGATTTGTTCGTAAAAAAAACACATCAGCAATTTTATTAAAAAATATAGCTTTATACTCTATTGCAGGAATAATGTTTTATTTAATCGGTTACAGTTTAATGTATGTAGATGTTTCAGGTTGGATAGGTTCATTAGGTGGTATGTTTTACGATACTGCTGATGATTTAACAG
This sequence comes from uncultured Alphaproteobacteria bacterium, assembly GCA_902617515.1. GTDB lineage: Bacteria > Pseudomonadota > Alphaproteobacteria > HIMB59 > HIMB59 > HIMB59. The sequence continues at coordinate 1,872 of CACMWX010000011.1, read as the reverse complement.
CTGCAACTGAAGAGGGTGGCTACTCTCTAGCATCAGATTGGTTCTTCCAAATGGTGTTCTGTGCTACAGCAATTTCAATCGTATCTGGAGCATGTGCTGAAAGAATTAAAGTATGGCCATTTATGATATTTGCAGCATTTATGACAGGAATTATCTACCCAATTTATGGTTCTTGGACCTGGGGCGGTGGATGGCTCACAGAAATGGGCTTTTCTGATTTTGCTGGATCTACTATTGTTCACTCAGTGGGCGGATGGGCAGCTTTAACCGGCTGTTTAATTCTTGGTCCTAGAGCTGGCAAATATGGTGCAGATGGAAAGATCTCTCCAATCGCTGGTGCAAACATGCCTTTAGCGTGTCTTGGTACCTTCATCCTTTGGTTTGGATGGTTTGGATTTAACGGTGGATCTCAGTTAGCACTTGGTAGTGCCGCTGATGCTTCTGCAATGTCAATTGTCGTTGTAAACACAAATATCGCTGCATGTGGCGGTGTCGTGGCTGCAATTATTTTATCACAGCTATTGTATAAAAAAATTGATCTATCTATTGCATTGAACGGTGCTATTGCAGGTCTTGTTGCTATTACTGCAGGTCCAGATTTAAGCAACCACTTCTTATCAATGATTGTTGGTGCAATAGGTGGTATTCTTTGTACTATCGCTATCCCAATGCTCGACAAAATGAAAATCGATGATGTTGTCGGTGCAATATCAGCACACTTAGTTGCAGGTATTTGGGGAACATTGGCCGTAGGTATTTTTGGTAGCGGCGATTTCCTAGTTCAATTAATAGGAATTGTTGCTGCAGCTGTCCTAGTTGTACCTTTAAGTGGCATATTCTTTTATATTCTAAAAGGAACTGTAGGCTTAAGAGTATCAGAAGAGACCGAGGCATCTGGTTTAGATAGTGCTGAATTAACAACAGTCGCTTACCCAGAATTTAAATAATCTTATTTATAGTACTCCTAAAAAAGGGGCACATTATGTGCCCCTTTTTCTATATTAACTCATCAATTAAATTTGTAATTTTCGAACTGTCAGGTTTGGTCATAGAGGACCAACTTTTAACTAATTGACCCTCTCCATCAAAGAGATACTTATAAAAATTCCATTTTGGAGTTTCGTTATACTCTGATGTCATCCAACTGTATATCGGATGGGCATTTTCACCAACAACACTAATAATTTCTGATATAATAAATTTGGTTTCATAATTAACTAAACAAAATTCTTTAACTTCCTCATTATTACTCAGCTCTTGATGAAAACTATTAGAAGGAGTTCCAATAATTACTAAATTCTTTTTAAAATACTCACGATGAAGATTGGATAGATTAGCGTATTGTTTTGTGAAACCACATCTACTAGCCGTATTAACAAGAAGAATGGGTTTACCTTTAAATTTATCAAGATTAACTGTATTTCCATCAATATCTTGAATACTAAAGTTATATAAGTTTTTCGCCATAATGCTCCCTATGCTTGTGAGTAAAATACTCAAAGTTATCAAGAAAATTCTCATGACAATATATACTTACTTTAAATTATCTGGATTTATGAATTTAAACTTTTGGTAAACCTAAAACTTCATTTTTTTTGATGTATTCATCTTTGTAGGGAGGTCTGCTAAATACCTCTTTAATCAAGGGTTTAAAAAAATCTAGATCTTTATTTTCATATTCGGGATCAAAAGATTTTTGATCCCATCTTTCACAGAAATCTGAGCAAGTTTGGAAATAAATATTATCTTTAAATTTATCTCTAGCATTTTTATCCCATCCATAATGATGAGCATAGTAGATCATTTGAAAAATTCCATGATGCTCAATCACCCATGTTATTTCATCTCTTACATAAGGTCTTACAACTTCAG
>CACMWX010000010.1 GCA_902617515.1 uncultured Alphaproteobacteria bacterium | reverse complement strand
CAAAACTTTCTTTCAATCTCTCATAGTCTGAGGTATCCACTGGGTAAATACCACAGAATACAACTGGCAATGAGGGCTTAAATCCGGGCAGCGGCTTAACTTTTTGATCGTTTAATTCTGCTATGGTATCGCCAACTTTGCAATCTGCAACTGACTTAATGCTTGCATTAATAAAACCTATCTCCCCAGGACCTAGTTCATCGCAATAATTTATATCTGGTGTAAAATATCCAATTCTATCAATATTGTACTGTTGATTATTTGATAAAAACTTTACCTTCATTCCTTTTTTCATCACACCATCAAGTATTCGAACCAGAACTGTAACTCCTAAATAATTATCATACCAACTGTCAACTAACAGGGCTTTTAGATGATTTTCATTTGTATGTGGAGCTGGGAGTTTTTCGATAATTTGGTCTAATAAGCTATCAACACCTAATCCTGTTTTTGCAGAAACAAGTTGAGCTTCAGATGTATCTATTCCTATAGTTTGTTCAATATCTTCTTTTACTCTCTCTGGTTCAGATGCTGGTAAGTCAGCTTTGTTTAACACAGGTAATATTTCATGATTGACATCAATTGCCTGGTAAGCGTTTGCAAGTGTTTGGGCCTCTACACCCTGTGTGCTATCAACAACAAGAACAGATCCCTCACATGCAGATAAGGATCTTGAAACTTCGTAAGAAAAATCAACATGACCTGGTGTGTCTAGTATATTTAATTGATATTCTTCTCCATTTTTATTTTTATAATTTAATCTGACAGTTTGAGCTTTTATAGTAATACCTCTTTCTCTTTCTATATCCATCGAGTCAAGAACTTGATCTTTTTTAGTTCTATCATCCATTCCGCCACAAATTTCTATCATTCTATCTGCTAATGTTGATTTACCATGATCGATATGAGCTATAATCGAAAAATTTCTAATTTTAGAAATTTCCATTATGTTCTAATGTTTGCTTTGAATTTATTCGATACTTTTTCTAAAATATTATTGTGAATTTGCTCTAAGTCTTTTTCATCAAGTGTTTTATCTTTTGATTGAATAGTTACTCTAAATGTTACACTTTTACTATTTTCCCCTAAATCTTTTGACTCATATAGATCAAAAAATTCAACATTTTTTATAAGATTTTTGTCAATACCATTAACGTATCTTTGTACTTCAAAAAGATTTTGCTCTTTTTCAAATACAAATGAAAAATCTTTTTCACTGAATTGAAACTGGGAGTCTAAAATGTTGGAAGAATTAGTTCTACTAATAGAGTCGATTGGAAGATTTTCAAAAAATAACTCAATTGCGTAACTATTTTTAAGTTTGGGAAATTCCTCTATTATTAATGGATGAACTTTTCCATACCTAGCAATTAATTTCTTTCCCATGTTTAGTTCCGCAGATTGACCTGGATGAAAAGTATTTGAAGTTGATCTTGAGATATTAAACTGCTTTGTATCAAAATTTAACGAACTTATTAATCTAGATACAAGATTTGATATAGAATAAAAATTGAAGTCTTCTGATTTGAAAATTGTGTTTGTATTATCCTGAGATGATATAAGCATTGATAGAATATTTTCTTGAGATTGGGATGTATTATAAATAGGTCCGATTTCAAATATTTGAATATTTTTATAGCCTTTTTTATAATTCATCTCTGCAGTTTCTAGATGATTAAAAATCATTGAGTTTCTCATAAATGATTGATCGTCACTAATAGCGTTTGAAATTTTTAATGATTTATCGCCTGAAAGAGTTTCATGAGCCTTTGCAGAGTGAAAAGAGAAAGTTATAATCTCAGAAACTCCATTTGATATTAATATTTTCTTTAGTTTTTTTATTGCTTTAAATTTTTTATTTATTGATGAATTATTAATCTTAACAATCTCATCATCTGAGGGTGATGGGATACTCTCTGTGATATTTTCATATCCATGTATTCTAATCACCTCTTCAACCACATCTATATTATTTTCAATGTCATTTCTCCATGAAGGTACGAGAAGGTCACACTCTTTATCGTTGATTTGATTGATTTGAAATTTTAAATCTTTTAGTATGTTTATTTGTTTTTTTGGTTCTAACTTTATGCCGATTACTTTTTCAAAATAATCAAACTTATATTTAATTTTGTGTTCATTGGTATCTAGCTTACCAGAGTCAATATTTTTACTTACAGATCCTCCACAAATTTTGTTTATTAAGTATGACGCATAATTTAAACCCTCAATAACCATTTTTTTATCCAAACCTCTTTCAAAACGATATCTAGCATCAGAATTTATTCCAAGAGCTCTTCCTGTTTTTGCTACACTATCTTTTTCGAAAATAGCTACTTCAAGAAATACATTTTTTGTATCCTCTGTACATCCACTACTTTCACCTCCGATTATTCCAGCTATAGCAAGAGCGTTATTATTATCAGCTATGACAGTTGAATTGCTATCCAAGGTGTATTCTTTGTTATCTAACGCAAGAATTTTTTCATTAGGTTTAGCTAATCTCATATGAAGTTTATTTCCAACTTTATCAGCATCAAATACATGTAAAGGTCTACCTAAATCATGGGTTATAAAATTTGTAATATCAACTAATGCATTAATAGGTCTTAGTCCAAGACTAATAAGTTTTTTTTGTAACCATTCAGGAGATACTGAATTTTTAACATCTTTAAAATACCTACTTATTACGTACTCACAGCTATTATTATCATTTTCAATATTCCAACTGATAGGACTTTCAAAATCTAATTTTGTAATTTTTTCATATTTTAGAGGTTTTAGTTTTCCGATACCCTTAGCCGAAAGATCTCTAGCAACTCCTCTAACACCAAGGCAGTCCCCTCTGTTAGGTGTAATACCTATTTCAAAAACAGGGTCGTTTAATTTTAGTGCATCAATCGCTGATGTTCCATTTTCAAAATTATCTGAAAGCTCAATAATGCCATCATGATCATCACTTAAATTAAGCTCTCTCTCAGATAAAAGCATACCCTCTGAAATTTCTCCACGAATTTTACCTTTTTTTAGATATATCTGTGTTCCTGGAATATACATTCCATCTTTAGCAAATATACCTTTTAGTCCTTTCTTGACATTATTTGCACCGCATATTACTTGGTAAGTCTTGGTGCCATCATCAACGGTACAGATATTCAACCTGTCTGCGTTGGGATGTTTATGAAAATCTTTAATTGTTGCAACAACAAATTTTGAATATGAGGAATAATCAGTTAAACTCTCAAGTTCCAGTCCTAGATTTGTTAGCGCATCACCTATTTCAGTTGCATTTTTATCTGTTTCTAAATGATCGCACAACCAGCTATAACTAAACTTCACTAATAATCTCCTATGCTAAAACCGTTATTAGCAATCCAATTTAAATTTCCGCTAAAAAATGACCTGATATCTGTTAATCCATATTTTAACATTGTAATTCTGTCTAATCCCATTCCAAAAGCAAAACCTTGATAAATTTTTGTGTCCACATTGCAATTTTCTAAAACTGTGGGATTTACCATTCCACATCCTAAAATTTCAAGCCAAAGATCGCCTGTGCCTAGGTGGATCTTGTTGTTAACAATCTCATAAGCGATATCCATTTCAGCAGAAGGTTCTGTGAAAGGAAAATAACTAGGTCGAAACCTTACCTTTAAATTTTGTACATTAAAAAATTGTTTACAAAATTCAATCAAAGTTCCTTTTAGGTCACCCATGTTTGTATTCTCATTAATAAATAAACCCTCAACTTGATGAAACATTGGAGAATGCGTAGAGTCCGAGTCACATCTATAGGTCCTACCAGGAGCAATTATTTTAACTGGGGGTTTTTCATTTAATAAAGTTCTAATTTGAACTGGACTTGTATGTGTTCTTAGAACATATGGTTTATTATCTTTATCTGTGTCATCTATATAGAATGTATCTTGCATTTCTCGAGCAGGGTGATTTTCAGGTATATTGAGTGCAGAAAAATTAAAATAATCAGTCTCAATATCTGGGCCTTCAGCTACAGAGTAACCCATTGATCCAAAAATACTTATGACCTCATCAAAAGTTTTTGATATCGGATGGACCTTAGAGGGAATTGAATTTGGTGGAGGAAAACTTATATCAAGAAATTCATTTTTTAATTTAGAATTTATTTCTTTAACTTTTAAACCATTAAATTTATTTTTGAAAAGATCATCAATATCCTTTCTCAATGAATTTAATTTAGCACCAGTGGACTTTTTTTCCTCTAATGATAAATCTTTAAGACTTTTAAGTAACTCAGTTATTTTTCCTTTTTTTCCTAAATAAGCTACTTTGACATTTTGTAATTCTTGTTGACTAGAGCATCGCTCTATCTGTTTTGTAGCTTCATTAAGGACTTTTTTAATGTCCATTTTTAATTTAGCTGGCTAGATTAGCCTTAGCTTTCTCAACTATTGATTTAAAAGCAGCTGGTTCATGAAATGCAATCTCAGAGAGAATTTTTCTATTAATTTCAATGTTCGCTTTTTTTAGTCCATTAATAAACTTTGCATAAGTTAGACCATGTTCTCTTACACCAGCATTAATTCTTTGGATCCATAAACCTCTAAAATCTCTTTTCTTATTTCTTCTATCGCGATAAGCATATTGAAGTGCTTTATCCATGCTTTGTGTTGCTACTCGATAAACATTTTTTCTTCTACCACGATGACCTTTTGTAAATTCAAAAACTTTTTTATGTTTAGTTCTTGCTGTAACACCTCTTTTAACTCTTGGCATAATATCTCTCCTTTACCTATTTTGAGTATGGCATCATTGACCCAATTATTATTGATGCAGATTTTGATAAGACCCTAGTACCTTTAGAATTTCTGATAAAAGAGTTTGTTCTTTTAGACATGCCATGTCGTTTACCAACGTTACCGACAATTAATTTTCCTGATGAGGATGTTTTGAAGCGTTTTTTTACGCTACTTTTTGTTTTTAGTTTGGGCATTTTATCTCCTTTTGAGTAATTTAATAAAGTCTTAAGGCATACCCTTTTAAAAGCCCCTTCGACTAACTGAAGTCAATTAAGTATCATATAATTTATTTGGGTGCAACTACGAGGAAAGCTTGTCTTCCTTCAATTTTAGGTTCCATTTCAACTCTTATAAGTTCTCCCAAATCGGTTTTTACTCTTTTAAGCATATCAATACCTAAATTAGAATGTTCCATTTCTCTGCCCTTAAATCTCAAGCTAAATTTTACTCTGTTTCCCTCTTTTAAAAACTTCTGAGCATTTCTTATTTTAACTTGGTAGTCGTGTTCTCCGGTACCAGGTCTAATTTTAAGCTCTTTAGTTTCAATTACTTTTTGTTTCTTTTTTGCTTCGTTTTTTTTCTTCTGCTCTTGATACTTAAATTTTCCATAATCAACTATTTTACAAACAGGAGGATTATTATTTGGAGCTATTTCAACTAAATCCATACCTCTGCCTTTTGCTATGTCTATGGCTTCATTTTTTTTCATGACTCCTAATTGCTCCCCATCATCTAAAATAACTCTTACGTCAGCTGCAGAAATAAAATTATTTATCTTATGAAGATCTTTTTTACCACGAGAATTATTATTTCTTTGGAAGAGTTTATTCAAAATATTATGTGTAAAGGAAAAAAAAGAAAGTTTGCAATTATAAATGCCCTGTTGTTTGATTATACAAAATCATCTTAGGATTATTAGCAAAGATAAATAAATTGTAAATATAAATTATTTTAATATTTGATCTATTTTATTAATAATATTGTTGACACTAATATTTTTTACGTTAGATGCTGTAATCTTATGTAAATTATCACCAAGTGGATAACATGACCGTGAAATTTTGTTGTCATTTGCTATCCAAATCACGTTTTTATTTGTAAGACCGGCGATGTGAGCTGGCCCCGTATCATTTGTAAGGATTAACTCAGACGATAAACATAATTGATAAAAATCTTCAATCTTTGACTCATTAATTTTATTTTTAGACTCTGGACATAATTTAATTATTTCATTAATTGTATTTAAATCCAAATCAGAGCCTGTCAGATAAATTTCATAGTTTCTGCTAACTAAATACTTAGCTACTTGAGCATATTTATCTGAAGGCCATTTTTTATATTCTCCTGATTTAGATGTTCCTGGGATAAAAATTACTTTTTTTGATTGTATTGTATTACCTTTAAGCATCCAATTTAAATCGGGCTGTAAGTAGTTATTTATTTCTAAATATTTTAATTGCTCTTGATGATTTTTAGTGATGTGTTGAACACCAAGTTTTTTTTGCCTATAACTATAATCCGAAAATTTTCTTGCAGATAAGATTTTACATCTTGTAAATATCTTAATAAACAAATTATAAATTTCTGTCCTATTTGAATTTTGTAAATCAATTAATAAATCTATTTCTTTTTCTTTAACTTTCTTCAAAATATTTTTTACTGATGGGAAAATTGATATCCTATTATCAACTAAAATTTCATTAACATAAGGTAAGTTTTTAAAAATTTGTTTATAGTTAGATTGAGTAAGTAAGTATATTTTGGAGTGTGGATAGTTATCTCTTAGTGTTTTAATAGCGCCAAATGATAAGACCAAATCACCAAGTGATCCATGTTTAATAACTAGAATATTCATAAATTAACTAAATGATTATAAACGTCTATAGTTTTTCTACACATGAGATCAGATGAATAATTTTTTTTTACATAGGATCTTCCTTTTTTCGATATCGTAACATAATTTTTTAGAGCATATTTAAAAGTTTTTTGGAAAGATTGAAAAGAATTTACATCAAATAACAAATTTTTATTAAAATTAAAAAGTTGCTCTTTAGTCCCGCCCTGATTAGGGGCTATTACAACTTTAGATAAGGATAATGCCTCAGAAACAGTTCTACCAAAACCTTCAGGTCTTTTAGAGATATTTACAACCAAGTATGCTCCTTGATACAGATTTTTGATATCTAATGTGGGTTTATGAATTATTATTTTTTTTGATATGTTTAATTTATTGATTAGTAATTGTATTTTTTTTTCTTCTTTACTTTTATTTAAAGATACTAGGTGAATATTAAATGTGTCTTTGTATTTTTGCTGTAATAATGAGAAGTAATTCAGTAATAATTCATGCCCTTTCCAACTTGAAATTCTTGAGGGTATAAAAATATTTTTACCTATAGGTTTTTTTCTCGATGGTGAAAAGTAATTGGTGTCTACACCTCTTGGAATAACATGAAGATTAGTTTTATCATTGAAATAATTCTCATATGTTTTTTTTACAAAATTTGAGTTAAAAATTATAGCATCGCCCTTCAATAAAAAACTGTTATACCAATCTTTTAAAAATGATTTAGACTCATATTTATTGTGAACACTTGTAACAACTTTTATATTTAAATTTTTGATGTAGTTAATTAGAAAAAAAGCTGGTGCCCTTGAAGATATATGAACTAAATTTATTCTTTTTTTTTTAATTAATTGTTTTATTTGCATTTTGATTTTGTTTTGATCAAAAATGTTTTTAAATTTTAAATTATCTAATTTTATTATTTTTAGACCTTTAATATTTAAATTTTTGTTGCTGCTTTCACATAAAATATAATTATCAATTTTTTTTTTATTAAGGTATTTTGCTATATCTCTCACACCAGTCTCAATACCTCCAATGCCCATGGTTGGAATTATTTGTAAACAAGTTATTTTTTTTGTATTTTTAATCTGTGTCAAAACTAAGCTTTTATAAAAAAGATGATGTTAAAATATCCTATAGATATTACAAAAGAAGTAAAAAAACTCTGATTTTTTTACATGGTTTATTATCAAATAAGAGTGGTAAAAAGTCTAATTTTTTAAATAATTATTGCAAAAAAAATAAAATTTCATATTTGTGTTTCGACTTTCAAGGACATGGCAGATCTAGTGGTGAATTCACTAACTTTGGTATCAGTGATTGGTATGATGATTTAGTCAATATTATAAAATACTTAAAAATAAAAAATTTCATTTTGGTTGGCAGTAGTATGGGTGGATGGGTTGCAATCATATATGCTTTGATACATCCAAGAAAAGTTACAAAACTTATAGGTATTGCCCCTGCACCAGATTTTACTACAAAGTTAATTTGGAAAAATTTTAATATTCTTCAGAAAAATAAAATTAAAAATAATAAGATCGTAAAACAAAAAGTTAGTTCTGATTTTGCTTATTATTACTCTCCAGCACTATTTAAAAGAAGTAAAAAATATCTAATTAAAAAAATTAAGGGTAATTTTTTAGGAGAAACTATTTTTCTTCATGGTGGTCAAGACAAAGCTGTTCCATATGGATATAATGATAGTTTCAATTTTAATAAAAAATTTAAAAACTTTAAAAATATTTTAATTAAACACGCAGATCATAGCCTATCTGATAAAGATAGTTTATTAACCCTATCTAAATTTATTTAAGCTATTTTTGATTTTTTTGTGACTGGGAATTCTAGTTTATCAATCACTTCATCAGGAACGACGTGAGCAAATTTTTTGATTTCAGAGTCATAATTTTCAATAATAAACTCAGCTCTTTTTGATTTAGTTTCTTTGTAGAAATCTTTTAAAAGATCTAGAAGAAGATTTTTCCAATCTTTGTTATCTATTTCATAAAGTCCTATCGTTTCCATGTTCATCAAATCAGAAATATTCTTTTGTTCAGAATAAATAAAAGCAGAACCACCAGTCATGCCAGCACCAAAATTATCACCAACATCTCCTAAAATAATTGCAGACCCACCTGTCATGTACTCACAACCATTAGCACCACAACCTTCGACAATTGCTAGTGCACCTGAATTTCTGACACAAAATCTGTCACCTGCTTGACCAGATGCATATAACCTTCCATCAGTAGCTCCATAAAGGGTGACATTTCCTATAATTACATTTTCGTGGCTAGGTTGAGTAAAAGAATTTCTTGGCTGAACAATAATCTTTCCTCCAGAAAGACCTTTGCCCACATAGTCATTAGCATCGCCAAACACTTTTAAAGTAAGACCTTTGACAGCAAAAGCTCCCAAAGACTGTCCGGCTGAGCCTCTTAGTTTTAGAGTGACATGATCTTCAGATAAGGTATTCATTCCGTATTTTCTTGTAATTATAGATGAAATTTTAGTTCCTATTGTTCTTAATGTATTTTGTATATTGTATGTTAATTCAATTTTTTGACCTGAATTAATAAAGTCTTTTCCATCTTTTTCGAACTGATCGTCTAGTGTTTTTGGAACTTCATTTCGTTTTTTTATTGAATGATAATCATAAATTTTACCATCATCAATCTTTGTTAATATAGGATTTAAGTCAAGATTATCTAAATCACTAGATCCATAATGAATTTGAGATAATAATTCTGTTTTACCAATAATATCCTTTAAGGATTTGTAACCTAAAGAGGCGAGAATTTCTCTGACTTCTTCGGCTATAAATGAAAACAAATTGACAACTTTTTCAGGAGTGCCTCCAAATTTTTCACGGAGTTTTTCATCTTGGGTACATACACCAACAGGACATGTATTTGAGTGACATTGTCTGACCATAATACATCCCATAGCAACTAATGAAGCTGTGCCGATTCCGTATTCCTCAGCTCCTAATATTGCAGCAATAACAATATCTTTTCCTGTTTTGATACCTCCGTCTGTTCTAAGAAGAACTTTGTCTCTTAAACCATTTAAAGCTAAAATTTGGTGAACCTCACTTATTCCCAATTCCCATGGAAGGCCAACATATTTAATACTTGACTGAGGACTTGCTCCTGTACCACCTGAGTGTCCTGAAACTAAAATTACATCAGCTTTAGCCTTTGCAACACCAGCTGCAACAGTTCCTATTCCTGATTGCGCAACCAGCTTTACACAAACCTTTGCTATTGGATTGATTTGTTTTAAATCGTAAATAAGTTGAGCAAGATCCTCTATAGAATAAATATCATGATGTGGCGGAGGGCTAATAAGCGTTACACCTTTTGTACTATGTCTTAATTTAGCTATTAAATCAGTAACCTTAAATCCAGGTAATTGACCACCTTCTCCAGGCTTAGCACCTTGGGCTATTTTAATTTCTAATTCTGAACAATTATTCAAATATTCTGCGGTCACACCAAATCTTCCGCTTGCAACTTGTTTAATTGCTGAACTTGGATTATCACCATTTTTTAATTTGGAATATCTTCTTGCATCCTCTCCTCCTTCTCCACTATCTGACTTTGAACCTATTCTGTTCATTGCAATAGCTAATGTCTCATGAGCCTCAGGGCTAAGAGCACCAAGTGAAATTCCAGGGGATACAAAGCTTTTTCTTATTTCAGAAATACTCTCTACATTATCTAAATTTAGAGAATTGCTACTTTCATTAAATTGAAGTAAATCCCTTATTTGAATTGGTTTGGAGCTATAAATTCTTGAAGTATATTTTTTATAAAGGTTATATGAGTCTCTGGTTACAGCTTCTTGAAGCATATGTATTGAAACACCTTCATAAGCGTGTGCTTCGCTATTAGCTCTAAATCTATACTCACCGCCTATATCTAAAATTACATTATCAGATTTAAATGATAACTCATGCTGTCGCCTTACTCTTTTTTCTAAACCGTCTAATCCGATACCAGAAATTCTGGAAGACATTCCTGGAAAAAAACTCTCAACCATGCTTCTACTTAAGCCAATTATTTCAAAATTTCTTCCACCGCGATATGAACTAATTACTGAAATTCCCATTTTACTGATAATTTTTCTTAGTCCTTTCTCTATAGATTTTTTAAAGTTTTTAATTAGTTGAGGATAATCAGTATTCTGATAAATATTTTTTTTATACCTATTTGAAATGAGTTTTTCCACTAAAGAAGCATTAACAGTAGTGGCACCAACACCAATAAGTACTGCAAAGTAGTGTACGTCAAGACACTCTCTAGAAGAAACGTTTAAAGAAGTAAAAGTCCTTAAATTATTTTTTATTAAATAACTATGTACAGCACTAGTTGCAAGTATCATTGGTAAAGCAATTCTGTCTTTATTAATATTATTATCAGTAATGATTAGATGTTGAGAACCAGACCTAACTGCCTGTTCAGCCTCAGAACATATTCTTTGGATTTCATTTAAGAAGTTAGTCTCTTCATTTAATTTATAGGTACAGTCAATCTCTGTTGTATGCTTTGATAAATGACTTTTTAATGTCTCAAGTTCATTATCTAATAATAAAGGGCTCTCTAAAAGTACCAAATTACATTGTTCAGAGTCTTCTTCTACAATATTTCCAAGGTTTCCAAGCCTAGTTTTTAAACTCATTACAACTTGTTCCCTAAGGCTATCAATTGGAGGGTTTGTTACTTGAGCAAAATTTTGTTTAAAGAAACTATGAAGACCTCGGTATCTCTCAGTAAGTACACTTAAGGGTGCGTCGTCTCCCATTGATCCAATAGCCTCTTGTCCTGTTTTAACCATAGGATCTAAAATTAAATCAAGAGTTTCTAATGTTAAATTAAATGATTTTGCAATTTGAAAAACATTTTCTTCATCCTCTGGTGATGGTTCGTAAATTTTGTCATTAGATAAGATGTTATCTAACTTTATAGTTTTTTGATTCCAATCTGAGTAATTATTACGTTTACTAAGTAATTCTTTTAATTCAAAGCTCTCATAAAACTTATTTTCTTTATAATTTACTGCTATAAGTTCACCAGGCCCAACTCTGCCTTTTTTTGTAATATTTTTCTCATCTATATTAATCATTCCAACTTCAGACCCTGAAATTAGTAAGTCGTCATCCGTTAGTATGTATCGAAGAGGTCTTAACCCGTTTCTGTCCATGCCGGAAATTATCCAATCTCCAAAATTTCCGCAGACAGCTGCCGGTCCGTCCCATGGCTCAATGACAGCGTTACAATAAGCGTACATAGCCTTTAATTGATCAGATAAATCAGATCGATTGGACCAAGACTCAGGAATTATCATTGATTTTGCCATCGGCATGTCCCTATCAGTTTGAACAAACAGTTCAAAAGCAGCATCAAGCGAAGCCGAGTCAGAGGCATCTGGATCGAGTATCGGTTTCAAATCATTAATTCTCTCGTTAAAAAAGGGGTGTGTAATTCTTGGTTCGTGTGCACTCATCCAATTTATATTTCCCTTAAGAGTATTAATTTCACCGTTATGAGCTAAAACTCGAAATGGTTGCGCCAAGGACCATGTAGGAAATGTGTTGGTAGAATATCTTTGATGGTAAATGGCAAATTTAGATGTAAATTCATTATCAAGCAAATCTGGATAAAACTCTGATAACTGTTCAGCTAAAAACATACCTTTATATACAATTGTTTGTGTCGATAAAGAGCAAACATAAAAATCATTTATACTCTGTGCTTTAATTTTGTTCTCTATCCTTTTTCTTGTTAAATAAAGTTTCTTTTCGATATCAGGTGTTTTTTCTTTAGGTGAAAAAATTATTTGTTCAATTTCTGGTTTAGTATAGTTAGCTTTTTCACCAATGATTTCTGTATTAACAGGAACCTGTCTCCATCCGAACAGACTCATTCCAGATTTTATTATTTCATATTCAACGATAGCTCTACATTTTTCTTGGGCTCCAAAATCTCTTTTAGGAAGAAAAATCATACCCACACCTAACACAGAGTCTTTAGTTGTTCTGTGACCCATTTTTAAAACTTGTTTGCTGAAAAAAGAATTTGAAACCTCTAACATAATACCAGCACCATCTCCAGTTTTGCCATCAGCATCGACCGCACCTCTATGGAATACTGCCTTAAGTGCCTCAACTCCTTTTTCGACTATATCTCTTCTTGACTCACCACTTATTGAGGCAACTAAACCCACACCACAATTATCATGTTCATATTTTTCATTATAGACGTGATTATCCTTTAGTTTTTGTCTATTTATTTTGAAAATTTCTAATGGATTATCGTTCATGATGCTTTTTTAATTTTTGAATTCTGTAAGAAATTATGAATAGATTTTGCAACTTCTCGGCCATCATGTATCGCCCAAACAACGAGAGAGGCGCCTCTAACAATATCCCCTGCAGCAAAAATCTTTGGATTACTAGTTTGAAACTTTTTAAAATCAACTTTAACCGTTTTCCAGCTAGTTAATTCAATATTTGTTTTAAAATTATGGTTTAAATCTTCAGGCTCAAAACCAAGAGCTTGAATAATTAAGTCACTTTTTATTTGTTTTTCAACACCAGTGTCGATTGGTTTTCTTCTTCCACTCTCGTCCACCTCACCTAATGTAGCCACTTTGTATGTCATACTTGTTGCGGTAGAGCTATCGCTGATAATTTTAGAAGGAACAGATAACCAATTAAATTTGATGCCCTCTTGTTCTGCATTTAAAACTTCTCTTGCTGATCCTGGCATATTTTCTTTATTTCTTCTGTAGAGACAAGTAACCTCTTTTGCCTGCTGTCTAATCGCTGTTCTGACACAATCCATAGCAGTATCACCTCCACCAATAACAACTACATGTTTATCTTTTGCTGTGAGATATTTATTTTTTGAGGGAGAGTCACCTAACCCGGTTCTGTTACTCTCAATTAAAAAATCTAAAGCAGGAATACTATTATTGACTGATGAAGTATCAATATCCAATTGTCTAGCTTTGTATACTCCAGTTGCAATTAATATCGCATCATAATCTTTTTCCAAATCTTGAAAGGAAATATTTTTTCCAACTTCCGTGTTTAAATTGAATGTAACGCCACTCTCTGTAAGCCACTCCGTTCTTCTTTCAACAATTTTTTTATCTAATTTAAAGTTTGGTATGCCATAAATCATCAAACCACCAGCTCTGTCATTTTTTTCAAAAACATCTACTTGATATCCATTTTGAGATAAATAGGCTGAAGCAGCCATACCCGCAGGGCCCGAGCCAATAATGGCAACTCTTTGTTTGTGTTGGTTTTGTGATGATAGGTTTTTAACCCATCCTTTTTCCCATGCTATTTCTGTTAAGTATTTTTCTAAGTTACCAATTGTAATAGCTCCAAAGCCTGCCTGCTCGACGACACAATTACCCTCACACAAACGATCTTGAGGACAGACTCTTCCACACACCTCTGGAAATGCATTTGTAGAAGCAGATACTTGATAAGCCTCCTCTAATCGACCTTCTGCAATATAACGCAGCCAATCTGGTATATTATTATTTAAAGGACAGTGTATTTGACAATATGGGATACCGCATTGAGAGCATCTTGAGGATTGTTCAACAGAGTCATTTTTATCAAACTGACTATATATCTCCTGAAAATCCTTTATTCTTTTTTCAGGTTCAGTTTTAGATGGATTCTTTGATTTTTTTTTATGAAACTCTAACATGGTAATAAAATATTACATTATTCTCCTACAAATAAATGGATTGTATTATTACAAAGATTTATGAGTTAAGTAAACTCATAAATGATAATAAATTATGACTAATAGTAATATTTTTTATATTTTTTATGGTTTAATACAGGGAATTACTGAATTTATCCCCATTAGTTCTAGTGGGCACCTTAATATTTTAGAAATATTCTTTAAAAACTTAGAATCTAGGAATTATTTATATGAAACATCAGCACACTTTGCCTCTTTATTGGCTTTATTATTATATTTGTTTGCAAACAAACATTTTTCAAAATCAAATATTAAAATTTACTGGATAATATTAATCTACGCAACAGCGCCTGCAATTATCGTCGGTTTTGTGCTCAAACTTTACAAAATAGATTATATTAGTTTAGAGTTAATTGGATACACTTCAATAACTGGAGCAATATTACTCTATGTTTCAGATAAATCAAAAAAATTTAAATTAAAAATTAAGAATAAAAGTACCAAATTTATTCTAGCTGGATTTTTTCAATGTTTAGCCTTTTTACCTGGTTTCAGTAGAGCTGGAAGTTGTATAATTGCTTTCAGATTATTTGGAGAAGATAGAAAATATTCATCTATTTACAGTTTATATATGGGTATACCTATAATTTGTTTGTCTTTTTTTTCTAATATTAAAGAATTTGATAACTTTATTGTAGATAAAAATCTATTTTTAATTTTCATTACTACATTTTTTGCAGCATATTTTACAATATCTGTATTTATTAAAGCGATAAATAAAATTGGCTTTACACCTTTTGTGATTTATAGAATTTTATTAGGTTTAATTTTATTATTTTATTTTTCTTAATTAAACTTTATCAATAAACTTTTTTAGATATTCTGAGGTAATGATCTTCATATCTGATAAATCTTGTTTCATAATTTCAGTTACCAATTTTTGACTTCCCTCTGAGATACTATCATGAGAAAGAGTCACATACTGATCGTATGTAAATAAAGGTTTTGGTAGTTTTTCTAGTAATTTGCCTTGAAGAATTGCGAGGAAAGAGGGTATATAAAAAAATCTTTCCTTTTTTTTTAAAGATACAAATATATGACTTAAAATTTCTTTAAAAGTAAATATCTCATTACCAACTGCTGCTAAATTAGAATTTTTGTATTTTTCAAAATTATTTGTCAAATTAAAAATAAGAAGAGTTAAATCATTTACATAAATTGGCTGGAATTTAGTCATACCATTTTTGATTAAAGGTAAGAATGGTAAAATTTTAGCCATTTTACCAAATAGATTAAAGAAATTATCTTCCTCACCATAAACTGTACTAGGCCTTATAATAATGTGGTTAGTATTATTATTTTCAATAAATTCCTCTCCCATTTTTTTGCTAATTAGATAATTTGATTTTGTTTGAAAAGTTGACCCTAAGCCAGAGATATGAATAAAAGGTTTTTTGTATAATTCACAATAATTAGCAATTTTTTTTGGCAATAAATAATGAACCAGTTCAAATGATAAATTATTTTTTTCATATAGAATACCAATCAAATTAATTACTATATCTGCATTTGCAATTAAACTTTTAATTTCCTCTAAATTATGAATATCAAATTCTATTACTTCTATCTGCCCTATATCTCCAGAAAGTATATTTCTTTTAACTCTGCTTGCATTTCTTACTGGACATATTAGTTTGTAGCCACTTTGTAAGAGTCTTTTTGAGAGACTTCTGCCAATAAACCCTGTAGATCCAAAAACTAAGATATTTTTGTTTTTCATTATAATATCTATCTTATATAAATATATGTTCTAAGATGTCAAATTATCAATTATTTCATAATGATCTGCCAAGTAAAATTTTAAAATCTTTTAAAGGAGATATATCAATAGATACTGAAACACTTGGGCTAAATATTAAAAGAGATAGACTTTGTCTAATACAATTACGAAATGAAACAGATAAAAAAATTTACTTAATTAAATTTGAAGATGACTTGTCACCAAAATTTTCAAAAAATATCAAGACTCTTCTAGAAGATAACAATCTTACGAAAATCTTTCATTTTGGAAGATTTGATATGGCAGTTTTGAGAGAAAATTTAAAAATAAATGTAAAAAATGTATTTTGTACAAAAATTGCCTCAAAATTAACTAGAACCTACTCTTCAAAGCATAGTCTCAAAGATCTAGTTGATGAAATATTGGATATTCAATTAGATAAAACAGAACAGTCATCTGATTGGAGTAAAAAAAAACTCACCAAAAAACAAATTGAATATGCTATGAATGATGTTTTGTACTTGTCAGATATAAAAAATTCTCTCAACGACAAGTTGCTTAATCAAAAAAGAATTGGATTGTTTAAATCCATAATGAAATTTATGGAAATAAGAGTTGATTTAGATTTGCAAGGGTGGGAAGGTGTAGACATCTTCGCTCATAAATGATTTATGAATAAGTCTAAAATAAAAATAATAGGTCAAGAGGTAATACAATTAGAATCTGTTGCTTTATCCAAGCTATCAAAGAGTTTGGACAAAGATTTTGTTGAAGCAGTTGAGTTAATTTCAAAACAAAACGGTAAGGTTATTGTATCAGGAGTAGGTAAAAGTGGAAATATTGCTGGAAAAATTGCTGCATCATTCACCTCAACAGGAATACCAGCAATTTATTTAAATCCGGTTGATGCAAGTCATGGAGATATGGGCATAATTGAAAAAAATGATATTCTTATTATCTTGTCTAATTCAGGTGAATCAAATGAATTAGCGGATTTAATAAATTTTAGTAAGAAAAAAAAAATTAAAATTATTTCAATAACTTCCTCTAAAAAAAGTCTATTATCAAAAAATTCAGACATTAATCTCACGTTACCTGTACATTCAGAGGCTGATAAATTAAAAACAATTCCAACAACTTCTACTACAATGTCATTGGCTCTTGGTGATGCTCTTTGTTGTGCAGTACTGAGTTTAAGAAAATTCGACAAAAAATCATTTATCGAACTTCATCCTGGTGGCAAGATAGGTAAAAAATTAATGACACTAAATGAAATAATGGATACAGATATTCCAACAATTCAATCTGATGCATCTGTGATAGATGCTGTTTTAGTTATGACAGAGAAAAAGTATGGGTGTGTTGTTGTGCTAAATAAAAACATGAAAATTAAAGGTATTATTACAGATGGAGATTTAAGGAGATCAATAGCAAAAATTAATATTAAAGAAAAAGCTACAAACATTATGAAAAGTAAACCTGTACTTGCAACAAGTGATTTACTAGTTTCTTCAGCAATTGTTTTGATGAATAATCATTCTATCACCAGTCTTATAATAGCAAGGCAAAATAAGCCAATTGGTATTGTTAATTTAAAGAAATGTTTAGAAAATGACTAATATCTTTAATTATAAAATAATTAATTTTTTAATAATTCTCATTTTGGGATTACAAATTTTTATTTACTTCTACAATCAAAATTCTTTAACCAAAAATTTTAGCCAAAAAAATATAACAGTAGAAAATTTTTCTAGTATAGTATTGAGTAAATCTGGAATTACTAAAATTGGTTCAGAAAAATTAAATAAAATAGATGATAATAAGATTTTTTTAGAGGGAAAGTCATACCTCGAGAATAAGGAATATAAAATTTATGGGAACAATATATCGATAAACTTAAATAAAGAAATATCAAGTAGTGAAGAGCCTGTAAAAGTAATTAATTCTATGGGTACATTAAATGCTAAGGGTTTTAAAAATTTAGATTATGATGGTAAAATTATTTTTTTCGGGGAGGTTGAATTTGTCACTAATAATTAAAATCTTTTACTTATCTTTCTTTGTAATTTTTTTTTCTACTGCCAACTCTGAAAGCTATGTTAAAGCAGGTGAGAGTCTTATTTGGGACTCAGAAAATCAAAGCTATACCGCAAATGGTAGTGTTGAGTTCAAAAATGATAAATTTGTGGCCTTTTCTGATAAAATGATTGCCAATTATATAAAACAAAATGATGAAGAAATTTTTACTATTGTTGAACTTTTTGAAAATGTTTTAATTGAGTTTAAGGATGAAATTTTTAGAGGAAACTATGCAATCTACACTCGTGATGACAACATAATTAAGCTTACTGGAAATGTATCAATTGAATCACCAACAAGATTGTTAACAGGGAATGAGTTAATTGCTGATATTGACAACAACAAAAGAATATTAAACTCAGCTAACAAAGAGTCTCTTGTTGAAGTTTTATTAGAAAACAATGCAGACAATTAAACTTATAGATGTAAGTAAAAATTTTAAGTCGAAAAAAGCTCTTAATAAAGTAAATATGGAGTTTAGCAGTAATAGAATTAATGGTTTACTAGGACCAAATGGTAGTGGAAAGACTACTCTTTTTAATATCGTTGCGGGTTTTCTTTCTGCTGATATAGGTAAAATTTTTTTAGATGATCATGTATTAAATGATAAAAGTCTTAGCCTAAGGACAAAACTTGGAATTTCATATTTACCTCAAGAAGCTTCAATTTTTCGAGATTTAAATGTATATGATAATATATTTTCAATTGCAGAGTTATTTCACAATAAATACGACTCAATTAAAATCACTGAGAATTTAATTAAACAATTTTCTTTAACTAATTTTCAGAAGACTAAAGGTAAATTATTGTCTGGAGGTGAAAGAAGAAGAACTGAAATTGCTAGAGCGTTGGCAAGTAGCCCAAAATTTCTTTTGTTGGATGAACCTTTTGCAGGTATAGATCCAATTGCAATAGAGGAAGTGAAATCGACAATTTCTATGCTTAAAAAAATGAATATTGGAATAATAATAACTGACCACAATGTTAAAGAGGCTTTAAGTATAGTTGAGTATGGTTATATAATTTATAAT
The DNA here is from genome assembly GCA_902617515.1 of uncultured Alphaproteobacteria bacterium. Lineage (GTDB taxonomy): Bacteria > Pseudomonadota > Alphaproteobacteria > HIMB59 > HIMB59 > HIMB59. Next base: position 18,012 of record CACMWX010000010.1, on the reverse strand, counting down.
GGTGAAATTATTAAATCTGGTAGCCCAAATGAAATTGTCTCCGATAAATTTGTAAAAAAAATATACTTAGGTAAAAATTATAACTAAACACATGCCTTTAGATAATAAGAGCATTATAAAAGGCACATACTTTCCTCCGGGTGATAAATCAATAAGCCACAGAATTTTAATTTTAGCTGGACAGGTAATTGGTAAGTCTGAGATATCGAATTTACTAGAAGGAGAGGATGTCTTGAATACTCTCAAAGCAATGAGATTATTAGGTGTTCAAATAAAAAAAAAAGATAAAAAATATTTTGTTTTTGGTGTACCACCTGGAGGATTATTTCAACCAAATCAAAAGATAGATTTTGGAAATTCAGGAACAGGTATAAGGCTGTTATCAGGATTAATTTCATCAAACAATATCGAAGTGAAATTAGTGGGAGATAGATCTCTTAGTAAAAGACCAATGAAAAGAGTTACAGAACATTTGTCTAGAATAGGTGCCAGAATTGAACTAAAGAAAGATCTTTTGCCGCCAATAAAATTAAAAGGAACTGGGAATGCAGTGCCTTTAATATTTGAAATACCTATACCATCAGCTCAAATTAAAAGTGCTATTATGCTCTCGGCTTTAAATACAAATGGCATAGTAAAGATCAAAGAGTTTAAGACAACAAGAGATCATACTGAGAATATGCTTAAGTCTATGGGATATAACATTAAAGTTAAAGAAAAATCTATTCATAGATTTATCGAGATGAAAAATAATAAAGAACTTAAAACAATAAATTATAATGTACCTGGGGACCCATCTTCTGCTGCATTTTTTATTTGTGCTGCTTGTTTAAGACCAGGTTCTAAGCTTATTGTTAAAAATATTCTATTTAATAAGACAAGAATTGGTTTTATTAAAACTTTAAAAAATATGGGAGGGAATATCAAAGTAATTCGTAAAAGAAAAATTCACAATGAGTTTATTGCTGATCTACAAATTGAACAAAAGAAAAACCTGAATTCAACTATACTTAAACCTGCTGATATACCTATTCAAGTAGATGAAATACCTATTTTATCTATTGCTGCTTCATTTGCCAATGGTTTAACGGTTTTTAAGGGTTTAAAAGAACTTACAGTCAAGGAAAGTAACAGGTTGTTACTTATACATGAAAATCTGAAAAAAATTGGTGTAAAATCAAAAGTCGAAAATTTTGATCTATACATTTTTGGTAATAATTATTTTAAAAAAGGTGGCGCTATAATTAAACATAATGATGATCATAGGATTTTGATGTCTTTTTATATTGCAAATATGATTTGTAAAAAAAACAATGTAATAAAAGACAAATCATGTGTAAAAACAAGCTATCCAACGTTTTTCAAAGATATATCTCAATTTAGTAATTAATTTCTCTTGAAAAAAATCAATAAAACTTTAAAAGAACCGTACTTAATTTGAAAGGTAAATTATGACTAATGATATCTAATGATGAGTATAGCAAACTGCTAGATCAACAATTCGGAACTAAAAATACAATCACCGCAAATAAAATAATATCTGGAACTATTCTTAAAATAAGTGAGCAACACATTACAGTTGATATTGGATATAAAAGCGAAGGTCAAATACCTAAAGAGGAGTTTCTTAATACTGGATCTTCAGATGATCTAAAAACTGGACAAGTCATTGAGGTATTTGTTGAAAAATTAGAAGACAGAGAAGGAAACGTTAAAGTCTCTCATGAAAAAGCTATCAAAATGAAGTCATGGGAGAAGCTTCAAAAACTATTTGATAAAAAAGAGAGAGTTAAAGGCTTTATAGTGGGTAAAGCTAAGGCAGGACTTTATGTAAAAATTATGGGAACAAATGCATTTTTACCTTTAAGTCAAATCGATGTTCGACCTGTAAGAGATGTGAGTCACTTAATTAAGACAGAAGAAACATTTGAAATACTTAAAATGGATTACTCAAAAGGAAATATTGTTGTATCAAGAAAAGCTATTCTCGAAGAAAAACAAAAAGAAATTAAAAATCAAATACTAGAAAAGTCACAAAATAATTCTGTTGTCACTGGTAAAGTAAAAACTTTTACAGACTATGGTGCTTTTGTTGATTTAGGTGGAATTGATGGATTAGTTCATTTAAGCGATATATCATGGAGTAGAATTGGACATCCATCAGATGTTTTAGAAGTTGGTAAAAAATATGAATTTAAAATTCTAAAAGTCTCAGACGACTCAGATAAAATTAGTTTAGGTTATAAGCAGTTGAAGGACGATCCTTGGGAGAAAATAGAGGATAAAATTACACTTGATGAAATCTATGATGGAAAAATTACTCACATTACCGACTATGGTGCTTTTGTTCAACTTTCAGAAAAAGATTTAGAGGGATTAGTTCACTCAAACGATATTAGTTGGACTAAAAAGAATATACATCCAAATAAAATTCTTGAGGTTGGCTTCAATATAAGAGTTAAAATTTTAGAAATAGATAAAGACAAAAAAAGAATAAGTCTTGGAATTAAACAAACTGAACCAAACCCATGGGAAAATATTTTAAATGAATACAAAAAAGATCAAATAATTGAAACTGAGATTAAAAATATTACTGAGTTTGGTATATTTGCGAAGCTCAATGAAAATATTGACGGACTAATACACAAGAACGATTTATCATGGACAGACTCTAATGGTGATAGAACATTAAAGAAATATCAAAAAGGACAATTAATTCAGGTTAAAATTATAGAAATAGATCCCGAAAAAGAAAAAGTGAGCTTTGGTATAAAGCAACTATCCGCTGATCCATTTAATGAATTTTTCAAAGATAAATCTAAAGGAGATATTGTATCAGCTACAATTACAAAAATTAACAATAATGGAATTGATGTTGAGGTAGCTAGCTTTATTGAAACAACAATTAGAAGAAAAGAGCTCTCTAAAAATAAAGAAGAACAAAATATATCTAGATATAATGAAGGTCAAAAAATAGATGCAAAAATAAGCTCTATAGATTTGACCAATCGAAAATTTGCTCTTTCAATAAGACAACTTGAGATAGATGAAGAGCAAAGTTTATTAGAAAAATATGGATCTAAATCTTCCGGTTCAGTTTTAGGTGATATCCTTGGTAAGGCTTTGGATGAGGATAAGGACTCCAAAGAAGAATAAGTCTGATATTTTAAAGACTTATTTACAATCAGAAATTGATTTAACGCCTCAAATTAATAAAGAGATATTTAATAGATTTTTTGAGATTTTAGAAAAAAATATTTCTAACCACGTATCCGTAGAACTAAGGAACTTTGGTGTTTTCAAATTTAAATATATGAAGCCCAGATACGGTTCTAACCCAAGAAATAAAAAGAAAATATATATTCCCTCTAAATGGAAGCTTACATTCAAATCTAGTGAATATATTAATAAAAAGTTAAATGAAAAAATTTAAATCTTTCATTGCTTTAGATCTTAAATCAAATACTCAAAATATTAGTATTGTTAAACAGTTATATCCCTATGTTTATGGTTTTAAAGTAGGTTATAGAGCTTTTTATAATAATCGTTCAAACGAGCTTATATCAGAAATTAAAAAGTCGAAATGTAAATTATTCCTTGATTTAAAACTTCATGATATTCCGAACACAGTTAGTAGTGCGATAGACTCTTTATCAAAAATAAATCCTGATTTTCTTACCTTGCATATATCGGGTGGTAACGAAATGATGAAAGCTGCAGTAAGCTCAATTAAAAAAAATAAACTTAAAACTAAAATTTTAGGGGTCACCTTATTAACTAGCTTAGATGGAAAAGATAGTGAAAAAATATATAAAGAGAGAAATACGAAAAAACTTGTAAAAAAATTCACTGAAATTGCAAATAATGTACAGATTCATGGCCTTATTTGTTCAGGTGATGACCTGAAAGTTTTAGGAAAGTTTAATAAATTAATAAAAATAACACCTGGTGTAAAAATGTTTGCTAAAAATGATGATCAAAAAAGAGTTACTTTTGTTCATAATGCTTTACAAGATGGTGCAAGCTTTGTCGTAATAGGAAGAGAATTAATAGAAAGCAAAAGACCTTTAGATTTATTAAAAAAATATGGCGAAAAATATAAAAATAAAAATTTGTGGACAAAATAATCCAGCTATTATTAATCACTGTCTTGATTTAAATATTTCTTATCAAGGATTAATTTTTTATGAAAAAAGTCCAAGGTTTATAGATATGGACACATTATCTCTAGTTAACCAATATTTTAAATCGCATAAAGATAAATTTGTGGGTGTTTTTGTTAATCCATCAATTAATGAAATTAAAAATAAGTTAGAAGTTTTTGATTTTGATACAATTCAACTTCATGGTAATGAAGATCAAAACTTAATAAGTGATGTTAAAAAAAATTTTAAGAAAAAGATATATAAATCAATATCCCCTGAGGATTTTAAAACAACTGAGTTAATTGATGTAGATAAGTTCCTGATTGAAGCAAAACCCTCTGCAAATCAGATGCCTGGAGGAAACAATAAAACTTGGGATTGGTCTGATTTTAAAAATGTTAGAGATCTTCCTTATATTTTATCAGGAGGTCTAAATGTCACTAATATCAAAAAAGCAATTAGCTTAACAGGCGCAGATTTTGTTGATATAAATTCTGGTGTAGAGGAACAACCAGGTGAAAAGAGCCTTACTATGATAGATGGCATTATTTCATCAATTTATAATTAATGAAAAAATATAAACAACCTAGCACTATTGGAAGATTTGGTGAGTTTGGTGGAATGTATGTTTCAGAAACATTAATGCCCCTATTATTAGATTTAGATAAATCTTACAAAAAAATTCAAAAAGACAAAAAATTTAAAAAAGAACTAAATGATCTTTTTAAAAACTATGTAGGTAGACCCTCTTCTTTGCACTATGCTAAAAATTTATCTAAATATATTAATGGACCAAAAATATATTTTAAAAGAGATGAGCTAAATCATACAGGCGCACATAAAATCAATAATTGCTTAGGACAAATACTCCTTGCAAAAAAAATGGGCAAAACAAGAATTATCGCTGAAACAGGTGCTGGACAACATGGAGTCGCAACAGCTACTGTTTGTGCTCTTTTTGGTCTTCCTTGTTATATTTACATGGGGTCAAAAGATATCGAAAGACAAAAGCCTAATGTTTTTAGAATGAAGCTTCTGGGGGCCACCATTATTCCTGTTGAGTCTGGCAGTAAATCTTTAAAAGATGCTATGAATGAAGCTTTGAGAGATTGGATTAAAAACGTCAGAGATACTTTTTATATTATCGGTTCTACCGCAGGTCCACACCCTTATCCAAAAATGGTGAGAGATTTTCAATCAGTAATTGGAAAAGAAGCTAGAGAACAAATATTAAAAGTAGAGAAAAAACTACCAGATTATTTGATTGCTTGTGTTGGAGGGGGGTCAAATGCCATGGGTTTATTTTATCCATTTTTGAATGATAAAAATGTAAAGATTATTGGAGTTGAGGCAGCTGGTAAGGGCGCCAAAACAGAAGAAACAGCTGCTACAATGACATCTGGAACTCCTGGTATTTTACATGGTAGTTACAGTTATGTCTTACAAGACAATGATGGACAAATAAAAGAGGCTCATTCTATTTCTGCTGGCCTCGATTATCCTGGTGTGGGGCCTGAACACTCCTACTTAAAGGATATTAAAAGAGTTAAATACTTTGGTATAACTGATAAAGAAGCTCTTGAAGCATTTCAAACATGTTCAAAACTTGAGGGAATTATTCCTGCACTAGAACCTTCCCATGCCCTAGCCTACTTAATTAAAGCATTTAAAAATAAACATAAAAATAAAGTTGTAATTTTAAATTTGTGTGGACGAGGTGATAAAGATTTATTTACTGCAGCTAAAGCAATAGGATTTGATGCAGATGAATAATCTAGACTCTCTTCCTAAGAAAAAAATACTCTCGTTATTTATGACGTGTGGGTTTCCTACACTAAATCAAAGTAAAAAGGTTTTTAATGAAATGTTATCTCATCAACCAGATATTATTGAGTTTGGGCTTCCCTTTTCTGATCCGATGGCAGATGGCCCTATTATCCAAGAGGCAAATAAACTTGCACTTAGATCAAAATTATCTACACAACAATCACTTAATTTAATTAAAGAATTAAGTAAATCTAAAAATAATACATCTTTTGTCATCATGTGTTATTTAAATACTGTCCGTAAATTTGGATTAAATAAATTCATCAAAAATATTAAAAGTATTGTTGATGGTATAATAATTGTTGATTTGCCTTTTGAAGAAGAAGATGAAATCAAAAAGTTATTGTCTAAAAATAACATACACTTGATCAAGTTAATTTCTCCAATGACTGATAAAAAAAGATCTCAAAAACTTCTAAAAAATTCAAAAGGTTTCATTTATTATATATCCGCAACTGGAATCACAGGTTCAAATAAATTAGATTACAAAGAAATAAATAAAAATGTTAAATCTATAAAAAGAATGTCTTCTGTTCCTGTTTTAGTTGGATTTGGGATCAAGTCTAAAAAAGATGTTATTGATATATCCAAAAAAACAAATGCAGATGGTGTTATAATTGGCTCAGCTCTAATTCAAAAATATTTTGATATAAAGATGGATTTTAATAAGTACCTTAAAAGCCTTAAAAAATTTATTCAAGAGGTTAAGATCTAAAAATGAACTGGCTCACAGATTATGTAAAACCTAAATTAAGCTCCCTTGTCAATCGAAAAGATCCTCCGTCTGATTTATGGACCAAGTGTGGATGTGGAGAAAGAACCTTGTATGTTAGTGATTTAAAAGAAAATCTAAATGTTTGTTCATATTGCGACTTTCATATGGGGATGGATGTAAATAGTAGATTAAAAAATTTATTTGATAACGAAAATTATGAATTAATCGAGGTACCTTTTGAAAATAATGATCCTCTAGAATTTAAAGATCTTAAAAAATACACAGACAGGATGAAAGCTGCACAAAAGAAAACTGATCAAAAAGATGCCGCCATTTTAGCTAAAGGTGAAATTGGAAGCACAAAAGTTGTAGTTTTTATTTTAGATTTTAATTTTATGGGTGGTTCAATGGGTCAATTTGTTGGTGAAGCATTTAAAATTGGTTGTCAAAACGCTGTTGATTTGAATTGTCCATTTATATCTGTTGCTTCTTCAGGAGGTGCAAGGATGCAAGAAGGTATTGTAAGTTTAATGCAACTACCTAAAACAGTTGCAGCTGTAAATATGCTAGATCAACATAAAATTCCTTACGTGAGTGTTCTAACTCACCCTACCACTGGAGGTGTGAGTGCTTCGTTTGCGATGCTTGGAGATATTATCATTGCTGAAAAAGGAAGTATGATTGGTTTTGCTGGAAAAAGAGTTATCGAAGAGACGATCAAAGAACAATTACCTGAGGATTTTCAAACAGCGGAATATCTTCTTGAACACGGAATGGTTGACATGGTTGTCCATCGAAAAGAATTAAGTCATACACTTTCAAAAGTTTTATCATTCGTAAAAAAATAAATTCTTGAAAGATCCCATTTTTCAAAGGCTACTAAATCTACATCCAAAATTTTCAGATTTATCTTTAGGGAGAATTAAAAAACTTTTAAAGAAAATCAATTTCGATGAAAATTTACTGCCCAAAGTCATTCATATAGCTGGTACTAATGGAAAAGGCTCAACAGCAGCTATTTTAAAATCAATTCTCAATCATCATGATTATTCAACACACGTATACTCCACACCTCACCTAGTAAAATTTAATGAAAGAATTCAATTAAGGTCAAAAGAAATTTCCAATCAAAAATTATTAAAATATTTGAAGTTTTGCGAAGATAAAAATCAAGGAAATTTGATAACATTTTTTGAAATTACTACTGCGGCGGCGTTTAAAGCTTTTCAAGACCATAAAGCTGACTATCTAATATTAGAAGTTGGGCTTGGAGGAAGGTTTGATGCTACAAATATTTTAAAAAAATCAAAGTATGCAGCTATTACTCCAATTTCTTTAGATCATCAAGATTATTTAGGAAATTCATTGTATCAAATTGCTTTTGAGAAATTAGGAATATTAAATCCAAAAAGTACAATTTTTATTAATCGACAGAAAACAAATGTTATGAAATATATTAAGTCACAATTAAAAAAGAGAAAATTAACTGCAAATCTATTTAATATTCATTGGAAAATAAAATCTAATTTTTACTTATCGAATGATATAAGAGTTAATTTATCAAAATTAAGTTTATTAGGATCACATCAATTAATTAATGCTGGATTAGCAATACATTTAGCAAGGAATATATTGAAAGAAAACTTTGTAATAGAAAAAACAGAAAAAGCGTTGATGAATTGTGAGTGGCCTGGGAGATTGCAGCAAATAAAGAGCGGACTTTTAAATAAAAAAATAAAGAAATATAAGAATATTTACTTAGATGGCTTTCACAATATCGATGGCATGAAAGCATTAATTAAATCATTACCAATAAATAGGAAAATACTCATATGCTCCTTTTTAAATAATAAAAAATATATTCAGATGCTTTCTAACTTATCAAATCATTTTAATAAAATAATTGTTGTTAAAATGAACGAGGAAAACTCTATTACTGAGGATCTGCTGCCCAAATACCTTAAGCTCTATTTTGCAAATTCCTTAACAGTTTCATTTAAAATGATTAATAAACTCTCTTCAAATCAGACCACAATTTATTTTGGAGGATCATTATATTTTATTGGTGAAGTGATAAAATTAAATCGTTTAAAAAATTAGATTATCTCGCTATATAGTGCCGAAAAGCAAAAATATCCCCATTTATAAAGATTTATTGATTGATCTAAATTTTCTTAGAAAAGTAGGAATTAATAACTAACCTTAATCCTCCAGAACCATTCTTGCGGTTTTCTTCAAGAATGGTTCTACTCAATTTTCCTTTTGTTTTTCAAATAAAGTAGTAAAGCTAATCCTTCGTATGCAATTTTCCATAATTGTCTAAATAACGGTAGCTTCAACAATAAAGACAGGTATCTCCATCTTGGAATTGTATCCCATAAAACTAAAAAGGACTCTGATCCAGAAAAAATTTTTCCATCATGATATACATGCATTCTTCTAAATAAATCTTTTTTGGAGAGATGATTTATATGCTCATCTTTATTTTTTGAAATATCAACATAGTTTATATTATAGGTTTTCTTTTTATAGTGACTTATCTCTGCATTACAAATATTACATGAACCATTAAAGTATACTTTCATTTTGATTAAGCGGGTGGTGGTATTGAGCCATCTTTAAATAGATCATATCCCTTTAAGACAGCAGGTCTAAGTGATATTTGATTATACCAACGCAATAGATTGATATATTTATTCAGACCTATATCATGAATTGGATGTCTAGCGATCCAAGGAAATGTTGCAATATCTGCAATTGAATATTCATTTGCCAAATATTCATTTATAGATAAGTGATCATCTAAATTTTTGTATATCGTTTCAGCAATTTTAAAATATCTATCTTCACCAAAATCACTTTTACCGGGATTATAATAATGAAATTGATGATGCTGACCTAACATAGGGCCTATATAACCCATTTGAGCCATCAACCACTGGGTAGTTAAACTTTGATTTGAGCCATAAAATTTTCCTGATAAATTTGCCAAGTAAATTAAGATAGCACCAGACTCAAATATGGTCTTGTTATTATGTCTTAAAACAGGAATTTTTGAAAATGGAGAAATTTTTTTAAACTCCTCTTTGAATTGTTCACCCTTATTTAAATTAATTAAAGTCAAATCATAACTCTCATTAATCTCCTCTAACATTATTGAAATTTTTCTTGCATTTGGAGTTGAGTCTGCAAATAACTCAAACATTCAAATTAAACTCATAATATATTTATGAACAAAATATCCTATTACGAGTAAAGTCAATCCAATCAAGTAAATTAACCAAAAATTCATATTGAGATTTTTTGCAAAGAAAAAAGGTAAGAAAAATAAGTATGAGACAGGTACTCCAATAAGAATGCTTTTTGCAAATATCACAGTATTTTCAGTATTTTTATGCTCTAAGAAAGAGAAGACTATGGCTATTATACTTGCTATTGGAAGAGCAATAATAAATCCAGATAGCTCAGGTTTTTTACCGGAAAGCCAACTTGCAAATGCAATCACAAGAGCAGCTAATAAAACTTTTAAAGCAAAAATCATTATTATCTATTTTATACTAATTAATAATAATTAAAGATTATTTTCAGGTATTAAGAAAGTTGTTGATGCCCAATCACTATGCCAGATTGGCTCATTTTTTTCTGGGTCTGCTTTTAATGGATAAATCACAACTGAGTCTAAAAGGTATTCCCTTCCTGGTTCAATATCAAAAGTGAATTTTCCTTTATCATCCGTTATGGTATTTACAATTGATAACTTTGTATTTTTATATTTCGAAAAAATTGTAACAAGATTTTTTTTTAGTGGTTTTTTTTTGTAATATAAAGTTCCACTCATTTGCTTTAAATTCAATTCTTTGTAAGGATTTTGGTCTAAAACAAATTCAAATAGAAGTCCTGTTTTTTTATCCTTCCCCTCACTACCATTGAGTGTAATAAGAGATTTTGCATAACGACGATAACTCTCAATAAAATTACTTTCGGGAAATCCTTTCTCAAAATGAGTATTGATTAGTTGCTGGTAACCTTTTTCGTTTACAAAATCCTCGAATTTTTGAAACTTTTTATAATCAACATATTTATCTTTAGTTTCATGATAAATAATTAATAAATTGTCTAAATTAGTCGTTATATTTATTGCAGGCACATCACCTAGTATGCCCTTTATTTTTTCTTTTTTATTTTTGTATCCAGATAATATTTTAAATGTTTTAAAATCTTGTGGATTATACATTAAAACCATACCTTGAAATTCTTGTCCTACTCTCAAGTGAGCATTTATTAAGTCATAATTAATTTGATATTGTGTGGGCTCAATCCAAAATTCATGAGCATTTGCTCTAATAGAATAAGAAATAAAGAGCAAAAAAATATAAAGAATTTTTAGATGAATTTTGGTAAACATGACCGAATGATTAAGTACTTATTTTTTCTAATTTTAATATTGAGCTCTCCTCTGCATTCACACGAAATTAAACCTGCGGTGATGGATATTACCATTATTGAAGGAAATGCATCAATCGAATTTAAATTAAATGCTGAAACTGTTCTTTCTGAAATTGATGCCTCTTTATATCAGGATACTAACGACTCACCTCAATCTCAAAAATATGATGCGTTACGGGCCCTTTCCACTGAAGAAGTAGAGAAAATGGTCATAGAAAATGAAAACAAATTTACAGATAAGATTAAAATCAATATCGGAGATGAAACTATTCCGCTTTCTTTAAGAAATGTAGATACTTTTCAAGAAATAAACTATGAATTTCCCAGAGATACAACTTTAAACATAGGTTTTGAAATAAAAGATGAGTCTTTTACCATTCAATTTGAAAAAGAATTGGGTCCTGTGGTAATTAGACATTTTGAGGATTTATCAAAAGAGTCTGTTTTATTTACAACTTATTTACAACCTGCTGAAAGATCATCACTCATATCCCAACAGACACGGTCTTCAGCTTTAAGTACAACAATTGAATATTTAGTTTTAGGGATAGAGCATATTGTTCCTAAGGGACTTGACCATATCTTATTCATAATAGGTATCTTTTTTTACGCCATCAAATTTAAACCTTTATTACTTCAAGTCACAATGTTTACAGTTGCGCATTCGATCACACTTATTCTAGCTAGTTTTAATTTAATTTTTATACCTGCTACTATTGTTGAACCGTTAATAGCATTGTCTATAAGCTATGTTGCAATTGAAAATATATTTCAAAGACGTTCAACTTTACTTCGGTATTTAATAATTTTTATTTTTGGATTAATTCATGGTTTAGGTTTTGCGTTTGTGCTGGGAGATATTGGGTTAAATACTAGTCAACTTGTTTTAAGTTTAATCTCATTTAACATTGGTGTAGAAATAGCACAGATAGCAATTATTATCTTAGCATCAATTATTTTTATAATACCTTCACGTCAGAGTTGGTATAGAGCATTTTTGCAAATTCCTATTTCGATTATAATTTCAATGATTGGTTTATATTGGTTTATTGAAAGAGTATTCTTTTAAAAATTTATTTTAATAGTGCCAAGAACTGATAGAGATTTATCTGTTATCACCATTTCTCCTGAACTTGGATAATAATCAAGAAAACCACCAACAATTACATAATGGGTTACAAAAATTAAATTACCTTGACTATCGTCCCAATTTTTAATGAATTGATTTAATTCAGACATTTGTTTTGAATAGTTTTTTTGATAATCAGCTGAAAATGTTGAATTTAAGGCACTTAAACTCTCAAAATTTCCAAATGCCAGACGAGCGGTTTCTTTGCAACGACACCATTCGCTGGAATAAACAGAGTCTATTGGAATAGAATATTTAGAAAATAATATACCCATTCGTTTAGATTGATTAATTCCTTGTTCATTTAAATTTCTTTGTGTTGAACAATCGTATAATTCAAAATTATTGGGATCACCGCCTCCAGGAGCATATGCGTGACGAATAAAAACTACTTTACCGCCCTCTTTTAATAATTCCCAACTTGTTGTTTCATCAGATAAAGAACTAAATGTAAAAAATATAGAAATTAAGAAAATTAAATTGATAATTTTCATTGTTGTGAGAGGTAATGATGATATGCCTGCTTTTTTACGTCATTCCAATATTGATCTGCCTCTTCAGCTGTATATTTTCCGTAAAGTTGCATCCAAAAATCAGTTGTCACTAGGGACAAAGCTTCCTCTTTTTCTTTCCACTCATCATAGAACCAAGGGTCTAAAGAGGGCTCAACTCCTTTTTGTGAAAAATAATTAACCTCTTCATGAATTCCCCCTATGTCTATAATCATTGTTTTAGGAGAAAACTCTACATCCTCGAAAAAACGTATACGTGCTATATCTTCTTCTCTTAATCCTTTAACCACTATACCCTCAACGCCAGAATAATTTTCACCGAAGATTATTACAGGGAAGTTTTCATTAATGACTAAACGCAATTCACTTTTTGGTGCAAAAGCTTCAGTTATTTTTAAGTGATCAGTTTTTCCTCCTATAACCTTCTCTAATATTGCAATAGAGCGAAGAGTGCCGTAAAAAAAATAATTATTCATTTTAGTCTTAGAAAAATTCTGGAAGAGCTGCTTTTTTTATCTTCATTTCATGAAGGAGTATGCAAATTTGTTCAGAAATTTCAACACTATTTGGCGTATCACTGTGAACGCACACTGAATGAATATTTGTTTTTAGAGTATCACCATTACGTGAAATAATCCCTCCTTGTATAAGCATGGCTTTTACATGCTCCTTGGCGCTTCTAGGATCTGTTATCAAAGAGTCATTAATGGAACGAGGTGTTAAAGTAGCATCATCTTCATAAGTGCGATCTGCAAAAATCTCAAGGGCGGTGGGTATGTTGCAATTCATACCGATTTTAGCAAGTTCACTTAAAGCAGGTGCAAGTAATATCATTGATGGGTAATTTTTTTTTAAAACATCTACTATTTCACTAGAAAGGTCTTGGTCAACGCATGCCATATTACTCAAAGCTCCATGAAGCTTAACATGTGTTACTGGAAAATTAATATTAGAGGCAAGATTATGCATAAACATTAACTGGTCTTTGACAATTTCTTGGATTAATTTTTTGTTCCAATTAATTTTTGTGCGCCCAAAATTATCTCTATCTAAAAAAGAAATATGCGCACCAACTGAAACACGTTTTGTTTTACAGTAATTTAGTGCTTTAAAAACAACGTCTTTTGATCCCCCATGATATAAACAGGAAAGATTAGCAGAGCTAATTTTATTTATTAACTGCGCATCAACAGTCTCGAAAAAACTGAGATCTTTTTCTGCGATATCAGAATTTAAATTAATTTTATTCAAATGCACCAAAGTTACATTATGATATTAGTGTGTATTTCAAAGGAATAAATTCTTATGGGGATCGGGGTTTAGTCTTAGATTTTGGGAATGAAACCTCAAAATCTATATCACAGGAGGTAAATGAGACATTTTTAAATATTTCAAACCTTAATCTTCCATCACTAAACATTATTCCATCATTCAATAAAATAGTTGTAATTTTTGAAAATTCAAAAATTAGAGATCAAAATAAAGACAAAATTAGTATGAAAATGAAAGATACAAACTCGCAAACTAACAAAAAAGTCACTAAAACATGGGAGATACCGGCATGTTATAATGAAGATTTTGCTTTAGATATAAAGATCATCCAAAAACTACACCAGATTACAAAAGAAGAGGTTATCAATCTTCACTCATCAGTTCGTTACTATACATATTATATAGGCTTCATGCCGGGGTTTCCGTATTTAGGGGATGTTCCCTCCCAATTAATCACACCGCGGTTAGCTACTCCAAGGGTAAAAATTCCTGCTAGATCCATTGGTATAGCAAAAAACCATACCTGTATATATCCAAAAGTTTCACCTGGAGGTTGGAATATAATTGGACAAATACCTTTTGATATTTTTGATTTACAAAGTTCTTACCCTTCCCTTTTTCTTCCAGGTGATGAAGTAAAATTTTACTCCGTATCACTTTCAGAGTTTGAAAAAATTAGAAAATATAATTTTTCATTAAATGAATTGATCAAGGAATACTCGTCATGAACTCAATCATAATCACTCGTGCAGGGACTCATTCAACGATACAAGACTTTGGAAGATTTCAATATCAGCACTTAGGAATTTCACCAAGTGGAGCAATGGACCAAAGAATTATTACAGAGCTACAAAAAATTATACCCAATCATCAAAATCAATTTCTAGAATTTGCTTATGTGGGGCCTTCAATAAAAGTAAAAGAAGGATCTGTTAAGATTTGTATTGGTGGTAATTGTAATATGAGTATTCAGAAAAATAACAACAGCCAGCTTGAGTGCCAGTCCTATAAAAGTATTAATTTATTTGAGGGCGATGAAT
Source organism: uncultured Alphaproteobacteria bacterium (assembly GCA_902617515.1). Lineage (GTDB taxonomy): Bacteria > Pseudomonadota > Alphaproteobacteria > HIMB59 > HIMB59 > HIMB59. The sequence continues at coordinate 2,926 of CACMWX010000010.1, read as the reverse complement.
TGATTATTCACAATACAATAGACTCAGTATATGGATACATAGCTTTTGAGCATGGACTTGGATTAGAGCCTTGTCTTAATAGCTACTCTACTGACACAAAAGCAAGAATAGGTTCGATTAATCGACCTTTAAATGATGAAGATATATTTCACATTAACAAAGATGTAAGCTCTTGGGATCTTATCTCTATACCAAAACCTGATTTAGAAAAGGTAACCAATTTCAAAGTTTATCCCGGTCCTCAACTTCAATATTTCTCAGACAATACTCTACAATCTTTTATTAGCGGTGTTTTTACAATAACTAATCAAAGTGATCGAATGGGTATCAGGCTCAAAGGTGAGAGTCTCATTAGTTCTAAATCTCATGATATTTTGTCTGAAGGAATATTACCTGGGTCTATTCAAGTGCCAAGTGATGGGCAACCCATTGTATTAATGCGGGACATTCCTTGTACTGGCGGGTATCCAAAAATTGCAATTTTAAATGAAGTGGATATTTCAAGAATCTCTCAGCTCCCCCCTGAAACCAAAATCACCTTCGATTTACAAACAATCTATTAGCACAGATTTTATGTATAATTAAAAGTGAAAATCTCAAGTGTTCAAGATCTAATACCAATATCGAAAAATTCGAATAGCACCATGTTATCAAGACATGATGCACTGGAAAAATTCAATTCTTTTAATCCTGCTCTCTATGCAAAAACAAGAAACTTTTTGAATGGACAAATTTCAAGATTATCAGCCCATATAAAATATGGAATCATCACTAACAAAGAGCTCTTTCAATATATTCGAGAAAAATATAATTTTGTTGAGAGTGAAAAGTTTATTCAAGAATTAGCATGGAGAGATTTTTGGAGAAGCTATGCCTACCATCATCCTGATCAACTATGGACAGATGTTGAAGAATATAAAACTGGATTTCAAGCTCAAGAATATCAAGATAACTTGCCTGAGGATGTTATGTCAGCAACAACACCAACACAGATTATTAATATTTTCATCGAGCAACTCACTAGCACTGGGTACCTTCATAACCATGCACGTATGTATTTGGCTTCTTATATTATACACTTTAGAAGAGTGAAATGGCAAGCTGGAGCGAAGTTTTTTATGAGTCATTTACTTGATGGAGATATTGCAAGTAATAACTTCTCTTGGCAGTGGATCGCGAGTACCTTTGCAGGAAAACCTTATATATTTAATTTAGAAAATGTTCACAAATACTGTCACAAAAGCATAGATATTATACCTGAGAAGAATAGAGAAATAGATGGCAGCTATGAAGAAATTAGCTCGAGGCTCTTTCCCAATTTATGAACTTAATTTATTTATATGACGAGTTTATGAGAGTGCCAGCCGGTATTGAGGGTAATCCTGTTTACATCTTTGATGATACTTTAACTGAAGGCTATGAGCTTAGTGACAAAATCATTGAAAATAGATACTTTTTAGCTAAAGAGGCAGGGGCTGAAATCTATAGAGGTAATACATATGAGATATTGCAAGAAATTCATAACCAAAACACCATATCCAAAATTATAACAAAATCTACTTTTAGACCTATTTACCAAAATTTATTTCAAAAATTAGGTGAAAAATATGATTTAGAGCAGTTACCCGATTACTTCTTATTGCATGAGAATTATCTTCATCCAGCAAAAAGATTTTTTCAGTATTGGAACAAAATTAAGAAAAATTTAAAATATTAGTCATGGCTGAGAAATGCAAATATTGCGAGGGAGAGCTATCAGTCATGGATAGTGTGTATATTGAATCTGAAATTCGAACAGCTCCTAAGAAAGTTCAAAATTTAATTAAAAGTCATCATAATCTTGTCTGTTACATGTGTTATAAAAAACTAAAAGCTATTAAAGTGATAAATACTGAAGATAAAAATAAAAAATTAAATTAGAGATTTTTGACTGTTTCTCTTAACTCGTACTTTTGAATTTTACCAGTTGATGTTTTTGGTAAGACCTGAAATACAAAAGTTTTGGGCATTTTAAAACCAGCTAAGTGGTCTCTACAAAATTTCTTTAACTCATCTTCTTCTACCGTTTGACCCTCAATTAATTCTATAAAAGCACAGGGTGTCTCACCCCATTTTTCATCAGGTCTAGCAACAACTGCTGCTAATGATACTGCAGGGTGCTTTGTAATAATATTTTCAATTTCTACAGATGATATATTTTCACCACCACTAATAATAATATCTTTTGAACGATCTTTAACTTGAATATATCCACTAGGGTGCATTACTGCTAAGTCGCCCGAGTGAAACCATCCGCTTTTCATCGACTCTTTAGTAGCCTCTTCATTTTTATAGTACCCCATCATGACAGTATTTCCTCGGATCATAATCTCCCCCATGGTTTTCCCATCGGAAGGAACAGGTTCAAGTGTTTCTGGGTTTATGACCGATACCATTTCTGTATGTGGATAGCGAACCCCTTGATAGGCTTTTAGCTCAGATCGCTTTTCATCTGCTAAATTATCCCAGTCCTTATTCCAAGCACAATGAACGACATGGCCATAAGTTTCAGTCAGTCCATATACATGCATAACCTCAAAGCCTAAAGACTCCATTTTTTGAAGAATTGAACTAGGAGGCGGTGCACCAGCAGTCATAACATAAACTTTATTTTTCAGTGCTTTTTGATCATCTGAAGGGGCATTTGCTATCATATTTAATACGATAGGAGCACCTCCAAAATGAGTCACCTCATATTCATCGATTAATTCAAAAATTTCTTTAACAACTATATTTCGTATAAATATTACACGGGCATGGAGCATCGCCAAAGTCCATGGGTACCCCCAGCCATTACAGTGAAACATTGGTACTGTATATAAATAGGTGAGCCGATTAGGCATATTCCATGCAGTGATACTTCCCATTGACATTAAATAGGACCCTC
>CACMWX010000009.1 GCA_902617515.1 uncultured Alphaproteobacteria bacterium | reverse complement strand
ATTGGAGGTGAAATGGTAGATCAAAACAGCAATTATGCTTTGCAAACAAGTGAGGTATATGTCCACTATGGAAAAAAAATGGCAATCAATAACGTTGCTCTTAATTTTCCAAAAAATGAAGTAACTTCTCTTATAGGACCCTCAGGTTGTGGTAAGTCGACATTTTTGCGATGTTTAAACCGTATGAATGATGTAATAGATATTTGTAATGTTAAAGGTAAGTTTTTGTTGAATGGCAATGTTGATATATATAGCCCTGATATACAGGTAGAAACTCTTCGCGAAAAAGTTGGAATGGTTTTTCAAAAACCCAATCCTTTTCCAAAAACTATTTATGATAATGTTGCCTACGGACCAAAAATTCATGGTATTGCTTCTTCTCAAAATGAATTAGATGAAATAGTAAAAGACTCACTTCACAGAGCGGGTCTTTATGAAGAGGTAAAAGATAGAATGGATGATATTGCTACCGGTTTATCAGGAGGACAACAGCAAAGATTGTGCATTGCAAGAGCGATTGCTATAAGACCGGAAATCATTTTGATGGACGAACCTTGTTCTGCATTAGATCCAATAGCAACCGCAAAAATAGAAGATTTAATTAACGAATTGAAAGAAAATTACACAATTATTATAGTAACTCATTCTATGTCTCAAGCATCACGAGTATCATCTAAAACTGCGTTTTTTCATTTAGGTAACCTTGTCGAATATGGAGAAACTGGTAAGATATTTACAAAACCTGATAAAGAACAAACAAATGACTACATAACTGGAAGGTTTGGTTAAAATGGAAACAGCACACACAGATAAAAACTTTGAACAAAAGTTAAATCATCTTACAGATAATTTAATTAAAATGAGTAATATTGTTGAGAAACAAATTGAAATTGCAGTAAATGTTATTAAATCTAAAGACTCATCTGATGCACAGACAACACAGAATCTTGATGAACAAGTTGATGAAGTGGAAAGAGATGTTAGGGATTTAAGTTTCGAAATTATGACTTTACATAGACCCGTTGCCAGTGATTTAAGACTAGTTTTCACTGCCCTCAAAGTTTCAAAAGAGCTTGAGAGAATGGGAGATCACTCTAGAAATTTAGCAAAAAGAGCTATTTCAATTTCTTCTTCATTTGACGAGGATTTAACGGACCAAATGCATAATTTAGGTAAAGGTGTCCAAAAAATGGTTAATCAAACACTTGAGAGTTTTTTTAAAAAAGATGAGGTACAGGCAAGGATCTCATGGAATCAAGATGCAGAAATTGACAGGCAGTACAAATCTTTATTATCTGATTTAATAGAAAGAATGCACAATAAAGAAACAAGTGTTGTTGATGAAGGCACTAAGCCAATTTTAATTGCAAAGTCCTTAGAAAGAATAGGTGATCATGCTACTAACATAGCTGAAGAGGTCATTTTTAACATTACAGGTCATTATATTGATTTAAAAAAATCTGATTTTGAATGACAGACAAGATTTTAGTTGTAGAGGATGAAAAACCAATCTCAGAATTAATTGGATTTCATTTAGAACAACAAAACTACCAAATAAAATTTTCATACGACGGAGAATCTGCAATCCAAGAGATCGAACATTGGCTGCCTGATTTAATTTTATTAGATTGGATGATACCAAATATATCGGGCATTGAAGTTTTAAAGAGAATTAAAAGAAAAGATAATCTAAAAAAAATTCCAATTATAATGTTAACAGCTAAAGGTCAAGAGGATGATAAAATTAGAGGTTTTGAATTAGGTGTGGAGGATTATGTAACCAAACCTTTTCTTCCAAGTGAGATCCTTGCTAGAATTAAATCATTACTTAAAAGAACAAAAGCAAGAGAAGAGAACGACTCACTCAAGTTTCATGATATAAACATTAATCTCACCAACAGAAGGGCAACAAGGGGTGAGAGAAAATTAAATTTAGGACCGACTGAATTTAATCTTTTAAAATTTTTTATTGAAAATAAAGGTAGAGTCTATTCTAGGCAGCAACTATTGGATAATGTTTGGTTAAATGACGCTTACGTTGAACCTAGAACAGTTGATGTTCACATAAGAAGACTCAGAAAAGAGCTGAATTTAACAGGAGAAAAAGATTTCATTCGAACAGTTAGATCCGCTGGCTACTCTATCGATTCAGAAAATTAAAATGATTAAAATTCTTGTACTTTGTACAGGTAACTCTTGTCGATCAATTATAACAGAGGGGCTTTTAAACCATTATGGTAAAGACTTTTTTAATGCTTATAGTGCAGGAAGCCACCCTGCAGGATATGTGCATCCATTAAGTATCAAAACATTAGAAAAAAATAAAATTTTCCTAGACAATTTTAAAAGTCAATCATGGAATGATTTTTCAGATATTAATTTTGATTTGGTTATTACTGTGTGTGATAATGCAGCTGGAGAAACTTGCCCCCTGTATCTCAAAAATACATTAAAGGCACATTGGGGTGTAGCTGATCCTGCAAAATTTAAAGGCACTGAAGAGGAAGTTGAGATAGAATTTTTAAAAGTATTCAATGTTCTTAAAAAAAGATGTCTTGCACTAGTTCAAAATTATAAGCAAAACAACTTATTAAATATCGATCAAATAAAAGAAATTGGAAATTTAATCTAAATTTAACTTTAATTTAATATAAATGATTATTTTATTAGGTGGAAGATTGGCATTTCCCCTGTGATTGAAACATAGACCTCCTCTACTTGTAGAAAAATCATGTCAATCTTCCCAAATTAATTAAATAAACCTAAGAATAAAACTATTCCATAGGCTGTTAGAGATAAAAAAATTGCAGCAGAGCCCAAATCTTTAGCTTTCTTTATTTTGTTTGACTTATCCATAGTAATTTTATCACAGGTATATTCTATTGCAGTGTTTAGAGCCTCAATACTAAGTATGAGCAAAGGTAAAATTATCAGCCAAAGTATGAACAAAAGAGCCGGTTGAAAAATTACGATGTATAGAGCAGACAAGGGAAGCAATAATAGCTCTCTTCTTGCTGCTTTTTCTTGAAGGAGAATTTTTAGGCCTTCTATTGAACACCAAAAAGCATCTACTATATTTTTATTTTTAAAATCCATATCTGAAGTTTAACTACTTATGTGAAGTTTTTGTTAAATCTTGACTTTTTATTTTCAATTAACCTTTTTTTAACTCTCCATCTAAGATTGCTTCGAACAATATATCCAATACAGTTTTGAGACCCACATCGACACGGGTGATCCTCGAAACAAAACATGTCATATCCATAGTCGTAGGACAGCTCCTCGCCTTTCTTAATATCTTTAATTGCGCTAATCCATATTTTTCCTTTGATGATATCAGTTTCACAATTAGGGTCGCAGGAATGATTAATATATTTTGCTAAATTCCATGTTACTTTTCCATTGATGTCGTATTTTTGATTCAGTGTAAAAATGTAAACAGACCCGACTGTTTTAGCCCTTTTGTTTGCCTCTATGTGAACATCAGCAATCTTGTCGGATTGAGCTTTAGTTATCTTTAACCCGCGATATTCAATGATTCTAGTGCCAGCACTGATATCAGCTTTTGCAAAAAGACCAGATGCATGAATTTTAGAATTTTTTCTAATATAAAGCTTTTGTGAAGAGTCCATTTAATAAAACTTTAACAATCCTCAATACTATCAATCGTAGATATATCTATTTTTAGATTCTATGCAAATCAAAAAACATCGATCCATATTTATTTCAGACATTCATATTGGCATACGTGCTTCAAAAGTAAAGGAGCTCTTACACTTTTTAAAATATAATGATTGTGATCATCTTTATTTACTTGGAGATATTATAGACGGATGGCGTCTAAAAAAAAATTGGTTTTGGAATCCTGATTTTAATACTTTCATACAAAAAGTTTTACGAAAAGCACGCTCAGGTACCAAAGTCTATTATATACCTGGAAACCATGATGAAGTTTTTTCAGATTATTGTGGTTTTTCATTTGCAAACATTAAAGTTCGAAAAAATAGAATTCATACAACAGCGAACAATAAAAGACTTCTCTTAATGCATGGGCATGAATTTGATGGAATAGTTCTAAATTCAAAATGGTTAGCAAAGATAGGTGCCGTCCTTTATGACTACTCTGTTTGGTTTAATAATATTTTAAATTTCTGTCGAAGAAAACTTGGTCTTTCGTATTGGTCTTTATCAGGATATTTAAAAACACGAGTAAAAGATGCTCAACGATATATTGAAAATTTTGAAAATGCATGTCTTGAGAGAATAAAAAAAAATAATTGTGATGGAATTGTTTGTGGTCATATTCACCATCCCCAAATAAAAAAAATTGGTGACAAGACATATCATAATCTAGGAGATTGGGTAGATAGCTGTAGTGCAATGGTTGAGGACTTTAAAGGTAACTTGGAGTTAGTCTTTTGGAATGAAAAAAAAATCCAGTCTTTAGAAAAACAAACTCTTAATAAGGTATCTGTAGCTTGAAATTATTATTAGTAACAGATGCATGGAAACCTCAGGTAAACGGCGTCGTCCGTTCTTATCTGAATACCATACCGGAATTGGAAAAAATGGGTATGCAGGTAGAAGTAATACACCCTGAGTTATTTAAAGTTCGCTTTGGCCTTCCTTCGTATAATGAGATTAAAGTTGTGATTACTCGCAAAAAAACATTGAAAAATATGATGGATCAGATCAATCCTGATCATATTCACATTGCTACAGAGGGGCCCCTAGGTTTTTTGGCCAGAAAAATATGTCTTTCAGAAAAAATTATTTTTACAACTTCATTTCATACTCGTTTCCCTGAGTATATTCAACAACGTATAAAAATACCTGCAAGTTTCTTTTACTTCTTCATAAAGCATTTTCACAATAAAGCGAAAAAAGTTCTTGTTCCTACCCCATCCATGCAGGCCGAATTAATAAATATGAATTTTAAAAATACCGTTGTTTGGTCAAGAGGTGTCGATCATCAAAAATTTGGCAACTATCAAAAATTAGACTTAGGCCCGGGACCAATATTTTCTTATATCGGTCGAGTGGCTACTGAAAAAAATATTCAAGCTTTTTTAGATTTAGATTTAGAAGGTACTAAAGTTGTCGTTGGCGATGGACCACAGTTAAATAAACTAAAAAAAAAATATACAGATATAAAATTTGTTGGTTACCAGTTTGGCCAGAATTTAGTGAATTACTATGCTAGTTCAGATGTAATGGTTTTCCCTAGCAAGACTGATACCTTTGGAAATGTGGTAACTGAGGCAAATGCAACCGGCACACCAGTCGCTGCTTATGATGTAACAGGTCCTAAAGATATTATTGTTAATGGGGTCAACGGCTTTATTGGTGATAACTTAAAAGATAATGTTTTGAATTGTTTGACTATCGATCGAAAAAAATGTCAAGAATATTCAAAAAAATTTAACTGGTATGAGTGTTCCAAGGTTTTTTATGATAATATTGTGGCTTGAATTTTACACATACTCTATCTGATTCTAAAAATTGGATTATCAATCATAAAGACCAACTAGAGATTAATTGGAGTGAAAAAGATATTGAGCTTCACCTCAATAAAGAAACAAGTTTTAATATTTATCTTCTAGATCAAACTAACGTCAAAGGTGCTTTGATAGGACATTTTTTATATCAAGATCAAAAGGTCAGTGAATTTGAAATTTTACATATTGCTGTTTTGCCTGAATTTAGAAACCAAGGGTTGGGAAGAATGATTTTAGAAGAGCTTGAAAAACAACTCAAAAGTACTGGAAAATCATTTAAAATCTTTCTGGAAGCGAGTGCTATTAATAAATTTGCTATTAAACTTTATGAAAAATTAGGCTATAAAGCCTACAATGAAAGAAAAAACTATTATCGGAGTAAGTCTATAAACGCTCCAAATACGCAAGACGCAATTTTGTTTGCAAAATCCCTTAATGCCATCAAATAAGAAATTTTATATTAGAACATTTGGTTGTCAGATGAATGTTTATGACTCTGATAAAATGAAAGATATTTTTCTATCGCATAATATTAATCAAACCGATGACTTTCAAAATGCAGACTATGTAGTTTTAAATACTTGCCACATCCGTGAAAAGGCAACAGAAAAAACATTTTCAGATTTAGGAAAAATTCATAAAAAGGGGAAAGAAGATCAAAAAGTTATTGTTGCTGGTTGTGTAGCTCAAGCTGAAGGTGAATTAATTCAAAAAAGGGCACCTTACGTGGACTTAGTGATCGGACCACAATCTATTCAGTCATTAAATAAATTTTTAGATAAAAATAACTTACCAAAAACCTCTATCACTGAATTTGATGTGATTGAAAAATTTGACACGCTCAATCATATTAAAACGAATACATCGAATAAATCTGCATTTGTGACTATCCAAGAAGGCTGTGATAAGTTTTGTCATTTCTGCGTTGTTCCTTATACAAGAGGATCAGAATATTCAAGAACAGTTAAGGAAATCTCTGATGAGGTTAAATCTTTAATTGATCAGGGGGTGGTGGAATTCACACTTCTAGGTCAAAATGTTAATGCCTATCACGGTTTAGACACTCAAGGTCAATCAAATAATCTAGCATCTCTTATTAACAGTATTAGTTTAATAGATGGAGTTGAAAGAATTACTTATTCTACAAGTCACCCTGTGAATATGACTGATGATCTAATTTTCCTTCATGGTGAAAACTCTAAACTTATGCCCTATCTTCACCTTCCTGTTCAATCAGGTTCCGACAAAGTTTTAAAATTAATGAATAGAAAACATACCAGGGATTATTATTTTGAAATTATCGAAAAGGTTAGAAAAGTAAAACCCGATATAGCACTTTCCTCGGACTTTATTATTGGTTTTCCTGGAGAAACAGACAAAGATTTTGAAGACACAATCGATCTAATTGAAAAGGTTAAATACATGAATTCTTACTCTTTTAAGTACAGCCCAAGACCAGGTACGCCTGCGGCTGATCGTGAAGAAATAGATCAAGTAATTCTCGACGAGCGTTTAAAGATCACACAAGATTTACTCAATGAACAACAAATTGAATACAACAACCAGTTCGTAAAAAAGACAGTGCAAGTATTAATTGATGGTGCTGGTAAACACACAGGACAAATCAAAGGCAAGTCACAATTTAATCAAAGTGTAGCCCTGCAGGGAGAAAAAGAAATAATAGGTCAAATAATTCCTGTGCAAATCAAAGAGGTTTTAACACACTCATTATTGGGAGAAAAAATTTAGTTGAGTCCTGTAAATATTTCTTCCCATCAAAAACAACTCGAGTTTGAGGATAATCAATTTCTATCAAGCCTATTTGGTTACCACGATAAAAATTTAAAGGTCTTAGAGAATAAATTTAAAGTAAAGCTATACACTCGAGGCAACCTTTTATCTATAAAAGGTAATAGAGATCCAGTTGAAAAAGCCTACTTTATTATTCAAGGCTTATATCAAAAATTGAAGAACAACGATATTTCTGCAGAAGAAATAGAAAACAATATTGATTTAGCAAAACCTACATATATCAAAGAACAAATCGAACAAGATCAGAAATTTCAAATCAATACAAAATTAAAAACAATTTATCCCAAGACTAAAAACCAAGAGCTCTTTTTAAAAGAAATGAGATCAAAAGATGTCGTTTTTGCTGTTGGTCCAGCGGGAACAGGAAAAACTTACTTAGCTGTTGCATACGCAGTTAGTCTTTTTGTAGAAGGAAAAATTAATCGATTAATATTATCAAGACCAGCAGTTGAAGCGGGTGAACGATTAGGCTTTTTACCTGGAGATATGAAAGAGAAAATTGACCCCTATTTACGACCACTTTATGATGCCTTGTATGAGATGATGCCAGGTGAAGAAATTGACCGAAAAATGGTAAATAATCTTATAGAAATTGCTCCACTTGCCTTTATGAGAGGAAGAACATTAAATAAATCCTTTATCATTTTAGACGAAGCACAAAACACCTTATCGACACAGATGAAAATGTTCTTAACTAGATTAGGACAAAACTCAAAAATGGTTATCACTGGAGATTTAAGTCAAAAAGATTTACCCGATAATGCAAAAAGTGGAATGCAGGATGCAATGGAAAAATTAGAAAAAGTTAAAGACATCGGGTTTGTTCATTTAAATAGTAGTGATGTATGCAGACACACACTAGTAGAAAAAATAATTAATGCTTACGATAAGTAATTTTGAGGATTAGTAATAAAAAATTTGTGATCGAGATAATTGGAGACAAGAATTTAGAGCAATTTCTAAAATCCTCCAAAGAAAAGTTAAAAAAGTTGTCAGAATATTTTCAAACAATCCATCAAGCTGATCATCAAACACAACTGACAATAAAAATAGTTTCTAATGAAGAAATTAAAAGCATGAACAAAAAATTTAAAAATAAAAATAAAATCACTGATGTGTTATCTTTTCCTGATGGAGACTTTTCTGGTGATATCGCTATTGCAGATAGTTACATTTTAAATCGCAATAAAAAAATTAATGAACAAAACTTTTTTATGCTAGTGAGTCATGGTTTACATCATTTATTTGGTTATCATCACTACGATAAACAATCGAGAAGCAATATGAGATTTTTAGAAAACACACTGATGAAATTATTAGGTTTAAAAAAAGTACATGAAAATTAAAAAAAATTTAGCCATAAAATTAGTCAAAGAACTTATTCAAGACGAGAATTTTAAAAAAGATATTATTGATCTTATTTCAGCGACTTCAGATAGTTCAGGGATTGCCAAGAATGAAGAAAAAAAAATCTTTAATAACCTTTTAAAGGTTCACAAAAAAACTGTTGATGATGTAATGGTTCCAAGAGGTGAAATAATTTTTATTGATCAAAATATTGATAAAGAAAACATCATTAAAATTATCAATAAAGAAGCTCACTCAAGAATGCCAGTCGTAAAAAAGGACTTAGAACATTGCTTGGGAATGGTTCATATCAAGGATTTATTCAAGAAAATCAATAATAAGTCCTTTAATATTAAGAGTTTGCTAAGAGAGGTCATTTATATTCCCTCTGCTACACCTGTTTTTAACCTTCTTCAAAAAATGAAAAAACAAAACATCCATTTAGCAATTGTCATGGATGAATTTAATAGTGTTACTGGTTTGGTTACCATCGAAGACTTAGTGGAAGAAATAGTAGGTGAGATTGAAGACGAACACGATAAGGATGAAGCACCGATGTTTCGACAAAAAAACAATAATATAATTATGGATGCCGCAATGCTTGTTGATGATTTTGAAAGAGAATTTGATGTCAATATTCCAGATGATTTAAAAGAGGATGTGGGAACTATAGGTGGTATCATATTTAATATAGCTGGTCGTATACCAAAGAAAAAAGAAAAATTTACAATAAATAAAAAATTATCTTTCACCATTCACAAGGTATCAACAAGAAAAATTCTTGAAGTTGTGGTTAGTGGTGTCAAATCTCAATAATCTACTGCCCTATCTCTCTAGGCCAATAAGCTTAATAATTATCTTTTCTATTGTTTATGTATTTTCTCTTCCTCCATTTGGAGTATCTGTTTTCTATTACTTATCATTTTCAATCATTTTTTATAATATTCTAACTAATAATAATTTTTCAAAAAAAAACATATTTTATTTTTTCTTATTTACTCAAATAATTACATTAAGCTGGATTACACAGTCCTTTTATTCAGGAGGTTTTGGGTATTTATTCTTAGGTATTATTTTAGTTGGTGTACTCTCTATATTTATTGCATTCTTACATTATTCAGCAACAATTCTAATCCTAGTTACATTTAAAAAAAAACTACTACAGATTTTCTTATTACCACTAGGTTTATCTATAGTAGAAATACTAAAGGAATTTATTTTTGGAGGCTTCCCTTGGAATCCTAGTGCAATTATATATTACAAAAATATTTGGATCTTAAAATCTCTACCATTTTTAGGCGTTTATGGTTTGGGATTAGTTATCCATTTGATTGTGGGTTTAATTATTTATTTTCTCTATTTCAAAAATAAAGTTATAACTTTTAGTTTATCATCAGTGCTTGTTTTAATTTATGTATTTGGTTTTTTTGAAAATAATACTGAGAGAAAAACAAGCAATGAAACTCTAAACATTCTTTTAATTCAACCTAATCTTTATGAGTCATTAGTAGAATTTGACGTTCTAAGAAACCTTGAAATATATGAAAAATTAACCTTAGAAGCTCTTACAAATACTCCAAAAGCAGATTTAATTATTTGGCCTGAAGGCTCATTACCAATTGATTTGAATAACAGGGACGGACTTCTTAGTAGATTATCTTCTTTAATTAACGAGGATCAAAAAATAATAGTTGGGTCGAGTGCTATCGAGGAAAACCAATTATTTAATCGTCTATATATCATCGATCATCAAGGAAAGATTATTGATTTTTATGATAAACAAAAGTTGGTTTTATTTGGAGAATACATTCCCTTTGTAAAACCTTTTGTAAGCAAGTTTTTAAATTTAGGAATGAACTATACTCCTGGAATTAATCAAAAAATCTTAAAATTACCTAAAAATATAAACGCTGTTCCAATGATTTGTTTTGAGTCTATTTTTAATTACAAATCAATTAATACTGAGGTTTGTAATGCAGATATGGTGATACAAATTTCAAATGACTCTTGGTTTGGTAAATGGTACGGGCCACATCAACACATGGCTAATTCACTTTTAAGAAGTGTTGAATTCCAAAAACCTCTCATAAGATCAACTCCTTCAGGTATTACATCTGTTGTTGATTATTCAGGTAAAATTATTGACACTATTCCAACAAACAAAAAAGGTTATCTTTATTATCAACATCCAATTAATAAATATAAATCAAATTGTTCATCAACTTTATTTTCAGTAAGTCTTTTGATTTTTTTAATATTTATACTTAGTTTTTTATATGTTCGAATCAAAAAATAAATACTTTGGTAGAAAAAAAGGAAAGTCATTTGTAAGACTCGAGCATTACTCGAAATTTCTTAAAGAACCAAACAAAAGGTTATTTAATAAAATCAAAACACCAAGAATTTTAGAAATTGGAATTGGTGATGGAGAAAAAATTAGCGAAGATGCAAAACTATACTCAAAAATAAACTTTATTGGTTGTGATATTTTTGCTGATGGAGTTCTAAGAGCTATCAGAAACTCTGTTGATGATAATTTGAAAAATCTTCAAGTATTCCATTTAAACATTCAAGATCTTTTACCATTCATACCAAACAATTATCTTCAGGAAATAAGAATATACTTTCCAGATCCGTGGCCCAAAAATAAGCATAAAAAAAGACGAACTGTTAACCAACTCCTCGTAAGAGAACTCACTAAAAAACTAAAAAAAAATGGATTTGTTCGTTTTGCAACTGATCATGGCGACTATTTTATTGAAGTTTTAGCCTTGATGAAAAAGTTCAAATACACCATGCCAGATATTAGCCCTAAATGTTGGAAATATAGTGAATCCAACGCTTTGCACACCAAATTTGAGAAAAAAGCCTTAGACAAAAATCATAAATTATTCTATTTTAGCGTTCTTAAAAATTATTAACCAACGATGAGGAGGTGGGTTATCCCGCCTTTTTTTTTAACTAGAAAAGATAATGCTAAATAACACAGAAATATTAAAAGTTGCCGAAGTCGTCTCACAAGAGAAGGGCATCGAAATGGATATAGTAATGGAGGCTCTTGAGGAGTCTTTTGAAATTATTGGAAAATCAAAATACGGAATGGACAATAACATTAAAGCATCTATTGACCGTATGACAGGAAATATAAGTTTATCACATATTAAAGATGTAGTTGAAAAAATTGATCCTGTTTTGCAGGCAAATCAAATTTTATTAGACCATGCTAAAAAATATGATGCTGATACTGAAATTGGAAAACAAATAACAATTCCTTTACCATCCGTAAACTTTGGAAGAGTTACAGCCAATATGGCAAGACAAGTTATTTACTCTAGAGTTAGAGAAGCTGAAAAAAGAAGACAGTTTAATGATTTCAAAGATCGCGTCGGAGAAGTTTTGTCGGGTATTGTAAAAAGAATTGAATTTGGAAATATTATTGTTGATCTTGGTAAAGCTGAGGGATTTTTGAGAAAAGATGAACTCATTCCAAGAGAGAATTTTAAAAATGGTGATCGTATTAGAGCTTACTTTTTTGATATAAAGGAAGAAGCCAAGGGACATCAAATTTTTCTTTCAAGAACTCACCCTAAGTTTATGGCAAAATTATTTGAACAGGAAGTACCTGAAATATATGAAGGTCAAATAGAAATTTTATCTGTTGCAAGAGACCCTGGTAGTAGAGGAAAGATTACAGTTCGTGCAAACGATAAGTCCATCGATCCAGTTGGGGCATGCGTAGGTATGAGAGGTTCAAGAGTTCAGGCTATTGTTAATGAATTACAAGGTGAAAAAATTGATATCGTAAATTGGTCAGAATTAAAGTCGATGTATGTTCAAAATGCTATTGCGCCCGCACAAGTTGCAAAGGTTAATGAATTTGAAGACTCAAATAGAGTAGAGATAGTCTTACCTG
This sequence comes from uncultured Alphaproteobacteria bacterium, assembly GCA_902617515.1. GTDB lineage: Bacteria > Pseudomonadota > Alphaproteobacteria > HIMB59 > HIMB59 > HIMB59. Next base: position 27,157 of record CACMWX010000009.1, on the reverse strand, counting down.
AGGATCAGTTAAGTATTGCTATAGGTAGAAGAGGTCAAAATGTAAAATTAGCTTCAATACTTACCAATCTTGAAATTGACATACTAACTGAAAAAGAAGATGCAGAAAGAAGACAAGAGGAATTTAAAAAAATCACCTCTCTTTTCGCTGAAAAACTTGATCTCGAAGATATGATCGCACAATTATTGGCGGTCGAGGGATATACAAGTATTGAAAAAATTGCCAACGCTTCAATCCAAGATATAGAAAAAATTGAAGGATTTGATAATGAGCTTGCTGCTGAGATATATGCGCGTGCTACGCAGTATATGGAAAACGAGAAGGCAGAACTTGAGAAATTAATACAATCTTCAAAACTTGACGATTATGTCAAAGGGATTTCAGAGTTTGATAATAAAATTTTAGCTACATTGATTGAGAACAATATCTTTTCACGTCAAGACCTTGCAGATTTAGCAACTGATGAATTAGTGGGCAGAGATGGCATACTACAAAAAAGAGTTGAAAAAGCTGCTGCAGAAAAAATTATAATGGATGCTAGGGAGATTTATCTTAATAGCTAATTTTGAATGACAAAAGAGACAAAGAACACAAATACATCTTCGGCTAAGCCTTCTACGCCTACCTCTACAACTTCTACTCCTCCCAGAAAAAAACTGACTCTCAATACAACGGCATTTCAAAAAAAACTATCCTCTATTTCAGTTAATAATCTTTTAGATGAAGAACCAGACTACGAAAAAATGCCTAGTCTTGCAAAAATAAAAAGAAACAGAGAAAAACAAAAAACAAAATATAAACCAAATTTAACTAGCTCTCAAAAAATTGTTCGTGAAGTTGACATACCTGTAAAAATTTCTGTGCAGGAATTAGCAAGTAGAATGTCTGAAAAAACAGGTGATGTTGTAAAAGCTCTTATGAAAAGTGGAATTATGGCTACGGCTAATCAATATATAGATGGAGACACAGCTGAGTTGATAGTTACAGAATTAGGACATACACCGAAAAGAGAAGAGGCGATCAGTTTAAAAGATGAAATAGCAAATCATCAAAAAACAAAAATATCTAAAATTTCACCCAGGCCTCCAATTGTAACTGTAATGGGCCATGTTGATCATGGAAAAACATCTTTGTTGGATGCACTTAGAAATACTAACGTAACTTCAAAAGAGTCTGGTGGAATTACTCAACATATTGGTGCATATCAAATTCAACATAAAAACAATTCCATTACATTTTTGGACACACCTGGTCACGCAGCTTTCTCAAATATACGCTCTAGGGGAGCTAATTTGACAGATCTTGTTGTATTAGTAGTTGCTGCCAACGATAGTGTTAAACCTCAAACAATTGAAGCAATTTCACATGCTAAAGCAGCAAAAGTTCCTATTGTTCTTGCAATTAATAAAATGGACTTACCAGATGTTGACCCGAGCATTGTTAGAAATGATTTATTGACTCATGAAGTAGTTGTAGAAAGCTACAGTGGAGATGTATTAGAAACTGAAATATCTGCAATTAAAAAAACAAATCTAGAAAAATTATTAGATAACATTTTATTACAAGTAGAAATCTTAGATCTTAATGTCGAACACAACAAACTCGCTGAAGCAATTGTAGTTGAGTCTAAAATAGAAACAGGAAAAGGACCTGTTGCAACAGTGATAGTAAAAAATGGAACTTTTAAAGAAGGTGATCATTTTACATGTGGTTCATCTTATGGAAGGGTTAGAGCTTTACTTGATGAAAATGGTAGCAGGATTAAATCAGCTAGTCCTGGAATGCCTATTGAAGTACTGGGCTTTGACTCAGTGCCACAAGCAGGCGATACAGTTTATGTGATGCCAAATGAGGATATCGCAAAAGATATTACAGAAAAAGTAAAAGAACAAAAAAAATTAGAAAATACAGAAGCAGTTAAAAAATCATCACTGGAAGAAATGATGGCTAATGTTTCAAAGGGAGATATGAAAAAACTCCCAATCATTGTCAAAGCAGATGTTCAAGGATCTCTTGAAGCAATAGTTTCTTCACTTGAAAAAGTTGGAAATGAAGAAGTTAAAATTAATGTCGTCCATAACGCTATCGGTGCAATTAATGAAAGTGATGTAAGTTTAGCAAGTTCTGCACAAGGGCTTGTAATTGGTTTTAATATCAGAGCAATCCCACAAGCAAGAACAATCGCAAAACGAGATAAAGTAGATATACGATATTACTCAATTATATATGAATTAATTGACGATATGAAAAAAATGCTATCTGGTCTTCTCACCCCAGACACTAAAGAGGAAATTATTGGCCATGCCGAGGTTCGTGATACTTTCAAATCCTCAAAGTTTGGTACAATTGCAGGCTGCTTTGTTACTGACGGTATAGTCCAAAATTCTGCTAAAATCAGGCTTGTTAGAGAAGGTAAAATCATACACGAAGGAGAAGTTGGTACCCTTAAGCGATTTAAAGACGATGTCAAAGAGGTTAGAGAAAACTATGAGTGTGGTATCTCTTTCAAAGACTATTCAGATATATTGGAAAAAGATGAAATTGAATTTTATGTAACTAAGGAAGTTCAAAAAGAATTATAGTGTGGACAATAAGCCAAGTTTTCGAACCAAAAAAGTTGAACTTTCAATTAAAAGGCTTGTATCTGAATATCTCGTAACCCAAAAAGATTATCTTTTAAAATTTCCAACTGTTCGTTTCGAAATCACTGAAGTAAGAGTAAGTAAAGATCTAAGATTTGCAAAAATTTATCTTATACACAATATTTCAGAGGAGGATTTTAAGGAATTTAATAAACTTTATCTGAGAGAAATACAAAGTTTAATAGCGAGAACTCTTACAAGTAAATATACTCCAAAAATATCTTTAATTTTTGATGAATCTTTTCAAGAGTCTTTAAAAGTACAATCACTTTTAGACAAATTATAGATCTTGGTAAAAGAAAACTTTCTCAGTGATGGGTGGTTATTAATAAATAAACCACAGGGCATAGAGTCATTTGGAGTTATTAGAAAATTGAAGTTCCGTTATTCCTTTAAGAAAATCGGCTTTGCTGGGACTCTAGACCCTTTAGCTTCTGGTTTATTATTAGTAGGTATCAATAAAGCTACGAAGAAAATTCCAAATATACATCAAGAAAAAAAAAGCTATGAGGTTGAGATACGATTTGGTGCCTCTACAAATACATTAGACTCAGAGGGTAGATTCTTTAAAATGGAGTCATCCTCGCATAATATAAATGAAAGAGTTTTACATTTAAAAAAGTTCATAGGAACATATGAACAAAAAATACCAGACTTTTCTGCTCATAAATTAAATGGTAAGAATTTTTATGAACTCGCTAGAGATAATAAAGCTATAGAAAATCGTTATAAAAAAGTATCAGTTCAAAGTTTAAAAGTTCTATCTTCAAATAACTCAAAAATGAGGGTTGAGTTGAATTGCCGTTCGGGGTTTTATGTAAGGGCATTCGCAGAAGAATTTGCAAATTCCCTTGGTGACATAGCTTATGCAAGTATGATTAAAAGAATGAAAATAGGGACTTTTGATATAAATCAAGCTATTCCTTATGAAAAAATCCTTGATTTTTCAAGTATAAATGATTTACATACTAATCTGATTACCATTTGAACTGGGCGACATCCTGGTCAGATGATGTTTACTTTGAAAGGAGTATTGATGTCGGAAATACAAATAAACGATATAGCTCGTGCTGATAATGACACTGGTTCGCCAGAGTCCCAAATTTTTTTTCTCACAAAAAAAATTAATCTGTTAACAGAACATATCAAAATCCATAAGAAAGATTTTCATTCTCGAAGAGGTCTGCTGATGATGGTTGGTAAAAGAAATAGATTGATGGCGTATTTAAAGAAGAGGAATGTAGGAAAGTACACAGAAGTAGCAGATAAACTAAAGCTAAGAAAAAAATAATTTTTAATTAGCTATAAAGAAAGAGGAAGATGAAAATAGAACATAAATTTGAGTTGGGTAACCAACAAATTACACTAGAAACAAATCGAATAGCAAAACAAGCAGATGCATCTGTGGTTGTAACCTGTGGTGAAACAATGGTTATGGCTAATATTTGTGCAGCAAAAACACAAAAACCTGATATTGATTTTTTCCCATTAACAGTTAATTATCAGGAAAAATATTATGCCTCAGGTAAAATACCTGGAGGTTTTTTTAAGAGAGAGGCTAGACCTACTGAAAGAGAAACATTAACAAGTCGTTTAATTGATAGACCTATTAGGCCTCTATTTCACAAAAACTTTAAAAATGAAACTCAAGTAACATTAACAGTCTTATCATATGATAGCGTTGTCGATCCTGATATTATTGCTATGTATGCAACTGGCGCAGCATTAGCTATTTCAGGTCTTCCTGTGGCAGGTACTTTAGGTTCCGCTAGAGTTGGATTTATAGATGGAAAGCTAGTTGCAAATCCATCTATTCAAGATATGGAAAACTCTGAACTAGATCTCGTTGTGGCTGGAACAGAAGAGGGTGTCTTAATGGTTGAGTCTGAAGCCCAAGAACTCTCTGAGAACACCATGTTAGAGGCAGTAATGTTTGGACATGATTTTTATCAGACATTTATTAAAGAAGTTCAAAACTTTGCAAGCAAAACAGAAATTAAGACTTTTGAACTCCCAAGTCTACCTGATTTTTATGAAAGTTTACAAAAAGACATTGAAAGTAAAATTTCAGATCCTATTCGTGAAGCATACGGTTTAGTTGATAAGCAAGAGCGAAGTCAAAAACTGACAGAGATCAGATCTTCTATTCTCGATAATGTTGAAGATGATCAGATTTTAGCCGCAACAACAATCATTAAAGATATAGAAAAAGACTTAGTTCGAGGCGATATTATCAAAAATAAAAGCCGTATTGATGGAAGAAAATTAGATGAAGTAAGACAAATCACATGTGAATTAGATATCCTTCCTCGAGCCCATGGTTCAAGTCTCTTTACTCGTGGAGAAACTCAAGCATTAGTTGTTACCACATTAGGAACGGGCGATGATGAGCAGATGATTGACTCACTTGATCCTATGCATAAACAACATTTTATGTTGCATTATAATTTTCCTCCTTACTCTGTTGGAGAAGTAGGAAGAGTAGGAGCAACTGGCAGAAGAGAAATTGGTCATGGAAAACTAGCATGGCGTGCAGTTCATCCAATGTTACCAAAAAAAGAGGATTTCCCATACACATTAAGATTAGTATCTGAGATAACTGAATCCAATGGTTCTAGTTCTATGGCTACAGTATGTGGTTCATCCCTTGCTTTGATGGCAGCAGGTGTGCCAATTAAAAAACATATCGGTGGTATAGCGATGGGTCTAATCAAAGAGGGCGAGGACTTTGTAGTGCTTAGCGATATCTTAGGTGATGAAGATCACTTAGGTGATATGGACTTCAAAGTTGCTGGCACTATGGATGGTATTACTTCTCTTCAAATGGATATTAAGATTACCAGTATTACTAAAGAGATTATGGAAATTGCTTTAAATCAAGCATCTGGTGGAAGAAAACATATTATTGGTGTCATGTCAGATGCCTTACCAGAAGCTCGTACAAAATTTTCTAAGCATGCCCCTCAAGTAATCTCTATCACTATTGATAAAGCTAAAATAAAAGATGTTATTGGCTCAGGAGGTAAAGTAATTAAAAACATAGTCGAAGTTTCTGGAGCTAAACTAGAAGTCAATGATGATGGAATTGTAAAAATTGCATCTAGCAATGAAGAGTCAATTAATAAAGCTAAACAAATGGTGGAAGACATTGTAGCAGAACCTGAAGTTGGAAAAGTCTATACAGGTAAAGTTGTAAAAATTGTTGAGTTTGGAGCCTTTGTAAACTTTATGGGTGCAAGAGACGGATTACTTCATGTTTCACAAATTTCACAAAAAAGAGTCGAGAATGTCTCTGATGTTTTATCTGAGGGACAAGAAGTTCAAGTTAAAGTGCTCGACGTAGATCGTGCTGGTAAAGTAAAGCTCAGCATGAAAGAAGTCTAAAAATAATCAGTAGCGCAGATTTTAGAAAAATTTGTGCTACTCTCTATAAGATTAGATTTTAGTTTTCTCCAAACCACTCCCAAATGACTGTAGCCATCGTATCACAGTCAGTCTCACCAGCAGATATTACAGCTGATGCGCCTAACCCACCTCTCTCCCAAGCGAGTTCTTGGTCGTTTGTTAAGTGCTCTAATTCAGAAGAATATCTATCAAACCTAGGACTGTTGGGCAATCTGTCTAATATTACCTCGTAATATTGATTATCAGCACAATACTCTTCATACACATATATTTGAGTCCACAATCCACCCAAGGCTGCTACATCTTCATTTGCAACTTCAACATCGTGAAAAGCAATTGCAAATTTACTCAAAAACAAAAATATTAATGGAGTTAAAAAGATATTCTTCATTGGGTCAGTTTATATACTTTTTTCATTTCTACAAATCTTGAATGCTCATTCCTACATTGTTATAGCCATTATCTACGTAAAGAATTTCACCTGTAACACCTCTAGAAAGATCGCTCATTAAGTAAACAGATGACTTACCAATATCTTCCAATGACAATGGTTTTTTTATAGGAGAATTTTCAATGGTATAATTATAAATCTTTCTTGATTTGTTTATAACGGCACCTGCTAAAGTTCTCATCGGCCCAGCTGAAATTGCATTAACTCTAATTCCTCTGTCACCCATATCAACAGCAAGATACTTTATAGATGTTTCCAATGCAGCTTTTGCAACACCCATTACATTATAACTTTGCATATATCTTGTGGACCCATAATAAGTAAGGGCCATGATTGATGCACCATCATTCATTTTTGTCGAAAGCATTCTTACCATTTCAGTCAATGAATATGCAGAAATATGTAGTGTTTTAAGAAAATTTTCTCTAGTGGTATTTAAATATTTACCTGATAGTTCATTTTTATCTGAATACGCAACTGCGTGAACAAAAAAATCAATATTTCCTTTAATGCCATTACAAACATTTTCAAGTGAAGATGTTTCAGATACATCACAAGGCATAATTCCTAAGCAATTAATTTTCTCAGATAGCGGCTCAACTCTTTTTTTAATTGAGTCATTCTGATAGGTTAAATACATACTTGCACCTTCATCACTTAAGGACTTTGCTATACCCCATGCAATCGAATGATCATTGGCTATACCTACAACTAATCCTTTTTTGCCCTCTAAAATTTTACTCATTAAAGCTAGTTAGATAGATAGATGCATTCGTTCCGCCAAAACCAAAACTATTCGAAAGTATAGAATTGATTTTGATATCATTTTTACTCTCTAAGAGAATGTTCATTCCTTCAGCCTTTTCATCTAAGTTTGTAATATTGGCTGACTCAACCATAAAATCATTTTCCATCATTAAAAGAGAGTAAACGGCTTCTTGTACACCAGTTGCTCCTAATGAATGACCCGTTAGTGACTTTGTAGAGCTGGTTGGAGGAATCTTATCTCCAAAAACTTCTTTTATACCTTTTAATTCAATCATGTCTCCTACAGGTGTTGATGTTCCATGTGCGTTGATATAATCAACAGGTCTACCCTGTGTTGCCATCTGCATACACCTTACTGCCCCTTCTCCAGAGGGTTGAACCATGTCATATCCATCTGAAGTCTGACCAAAACCTTGAATTTCTGCAACAATATTGGCCCCTCTTGCTTTTGCACTATCAAGGCTCTCAACTACTAAGACACCTGCACCTCCCCCAATGACAAAACCATCTCTTGAAGAGTCGTATGCTCGAGAGGCAACCTCTGGTGTTTCATTATATTTGCTTGATAAAGCACCCATGGCATCAAATAAAATTGACATTGTCCAATGGGTTTCCTCGCCACCACCAGCAAACACAATTTCTTGTTGCCCATGTCTAATGAGATCATAAGCATTGCCAATGCAGTGCAAACTTGTCGAACAAGCCGAACTAATGGAGTAATTTACACCTTTTATTTTAAAAGGAGTTGCTAAAGTAGCTGAATTCCCTGATGCCATTGTTCTAGTAACCATATAAGGTCCAATTTTTTTAACACCTTTTTCTCTTGCTATATCAAATGCTTGTTGCAGTTGATACGTTGAAGGCCCACCTGAACCCATCACTAACCCGGTATTAACATTAGATATAAGCTCCTCATCGAGACCTGAATGTTCAATTGCCTCTTTCATTGCAATATAATTGTATGCTGCACCTTCCCCCATAAAACGTAAAATTTTTCGATCTACATTTTCTTCAATATTTATTTTAGGTTTTCCATGTACATGACTTCTCATTCCAAGTTCTTCATATTCCTTGCAATGACTAATCCCAGATTTCACATCTCTTAAGCTCTGTAAAACTTCTTTTTTGTTATCTCCTATACAAGAAACAATACCGTATCCAGTAACAACAACTCTTTTATTGCTCATTGAATAAACCCACTCTTAAATCATTGGCATAGTATATTATTTTTTCTTTGTGAATTATCTGCCCATCTCCATATCCTATTGACAACCCTTTTTTATTTAAAGATTTTTTTAAACTAACTTTATATTTTATTAATTCTTTATCTGGTTTTATTTCTTCAACAAATTTTATTTCTCCAACACCCAAAGCACGGCCTTTTCCTTGATATCCAAGCCAACCTAGATAAAAACCCAACATTTGCCATAAAGCGTCAAGACCCAAACATCCTGGCATAATTGGATCACCCAAGAAATGACATTTAAAGAACCATAAATCTGCATTTATATCGAGTTCAGCAGTTATTTCTCCTTTCCCATGTTCTCCGCCATCTTTATTGACATTAGTGATGCGATCAAACATAAGCATAGGAGGTGCTGGTAGTTGGGCATTTCCCTTTCCAAATAAATTTCCTTTACCACATTCAATTATTTCTTCGTAACTATAACTAGATTGAGGTGTAAATGTATTCATATTAATGAGGACAATCTTTATTTGTTAATTGTAGTTTGTTTATGTCTGAAGTCAAAAGGTCTATCAAATTGATTTCACTTTTCAGTTGAGTTTTAATTTTTGCAAGGGCGAATATAATTTTCATACAAGCAAAACTAGTAACAAATCCTGCAACTGGACCTACCATTGCACTGTTAAGACAACGGTGATTTTGATCAGCTTTAGGAAAAAGACACTCAAAACATGATGGATTATTTTCTTCGTTGTTTTGTGCAAAGTATATACCCTCTGAAGAGTTAATTGATATCGATACAAATGAAATTTTATTAGCTTTGGAAAATTTTGAAGAAAAAATTTTATTCTGGTGATTATCCGTACAATCAAATATTAAATCAAAATTATTATCTAGATTTTTTTTTATGAAAGACTGGAAATTTAACGAATGCTCTTTTATTATTGTTGAGTCATTAATATTTTTAAGTCTATGTTTTGAGGTGACTGATTTTGATTTACCAACATCATCTTTATCATAATTAATTTGACGATGTAAATTCGACTTCTCTATAATATCATGATCAACAAGATGTATTTCACCAACTCCAGCTCGAACAAGATATTGAGATGCAACAGTTCCTAGAGCACCTAAGCCGATTATACAAATTTTTTTCCTAGAGATATTTTGTTGCCCTTCCTCATTAATCCCAGGAACTAAAATTTGTCTTCCAAATTCCTCAATCAGTTTTTCACTTTGTTCCTGTTGATCCAAAACCACCACTCCCCCTCTCACTTTCACTTAAATCACTTACTAATTCAAAATTAACCTTTTCATATTTTGACACAACTATTTGTGCAATTCTCATTTTATCTTCAACCTCAAACATTTCTAATCCATGATTAATTAAAATCACCTTTATTTCCCCTCGATAGTCCGCATCTATAGTTCCTGGACTGTTAAGAACAGTAATAAAGTTTTTTAAAGCTAGCCCACTTCGAGGTCTTATTTGAACTTCAAATCCATTTGGAATTTCAAAAAATAATCCAGTTCCAATAAGTTTTGTTTCTTTTGGTGAAATGCTAACTTTTCCATTTGGTAAGAATGCTCTTATATCCATTCCTGCACTAGATAATGTCTCATAACTTGGAAGAGTAATGTTATCATTTATCTTTTTTACTTTAATACAAACCACTCTAATTCTTTCTATTGCTAATGTATTTAACAATTTTATTTGCAAAAATTGTTTTACTTACATTTCCTAAATTTAAAAAGTCACCTGACCTTCCAATTAAAATACCATTATTGTATTTTGAATTAAAAATTTTATTTTCCATTTTTGGAAAATTCAAAACTAGATAATCACAATTTTTGTAAAGCAATTTTTTTTTTGCATTTTGAAATATATCATTTGTTTCATAAGCAAACCCGACTGTAACCTTAGGTTTATATTTTCCACATGAGATTGATCTTAAAACATCAGGATTATTGATTAATTTTAAAGACATTCCATTTTTTTTCTTAATTTTCAGTTTATTATATTTTTTAACTTTATAATCACTAACTGCAGCATTAAAAATTCCTAAGTCGACAGACTTATATTTTTTTGCTTCTTTTAACATATCATCTGCTGTAGGAGTGAAGATAAATTTAACATTTTTTGAAATTATTTGTTTTGTTTGAAGATACCCATGTAAACAAATAACTTTATAATTAAATTTTAATAGGCTTTTTATTAAAGCTATGCCCTGCCGACCTGATGACTCATTTGATATATATCTTACTGGATCTATATACTCTCGAGTGCACCCAATAGTTATTAATGCGTGTTTCAATTACTTAAGTTGACTAATTATTTCACTAGGATCAACTAATCGACCACTACCATACTCACCACAAGCTAAAGATCCATTATCTGGGCCAATAAAATGATGACCAATTTTCTTTAAATAGTTCACATTGTCTTGAATTATTTGATTAGCCCACATTTCTTTATTCATTGCAGGTGCAAAATATATAGGTTTGTTTGCAGCAATCATACATGTAAGAGCTAGGTCGTCACAAAAACCTTTTGCAAATTTTGAAATTATATTGGCTGTCGCAGGGTAAACAATAATATGAGTATTATCTCGCGCTAATTTTATGTGGCCAATTTTTTTTTCCATATCTAAATCGAAGAGCTCTGAGTACACTGGCTTATTGGAAATTGTTTCAAGTAGTAGTTTAGAAATAAACTCATAAGTGTTTTTTGTTGCAATAACTTCATATTCAATTGCTTTTTTTTGGCACTCACGAATTAGATCTAAAGACTTATAACATCCAACACTCCCCGTTATTATTATTAAAATTTTCATTTTTTTTGCATTATATATATGCTGTTAGCTCCAGAAATGAAATCAATAGTTTTAATATGAGAAAAACCTGTGTTTATCAGTTCTTTAAGAAGGTTATTTTGACTAGGAAAAGAAATAATACTGTCAGCTAAGTATTTATAACTGTATCTATCATTGGAGATGATGCTCCCAGTAAAAGGTAAAACATATTTTAAAAAGTTTTTGTATGAACTTTTTAACAAATCTCTTTTTGGAATACCAAATTCCATAATAAAAAAATATCCATTTTTTTTAAGGCATCTATAAATCTCAGAAAAACCAATTTTTCGATTTTTAAAATTTCTTACACCATATGTACAAGTTATAATTTGAAAAAAATTTTTTTTATATGGCAAATTTTCTGCATAACCAACTTCGTAATTAATTTTTTTAGAACTATTTTTTTTTCTTGATATATTGTGCATTTCAGAAACAGGGTCTAAAGCATAAAGATTTTTTGAAATAGCAAGCAAATTAAAAATATCTCCACTACCACTTGCAATGTCTAAAATTTTCTCATTGCCAGTGTGTTTTGATAATACAAGATCAACAAAATATTTTTTCCAAAGTCTATGTATTCCAAGACTCATAATATCGTTCATTAAGTCATATTTTGCATGAGATACATTTTCAAAAATATCTGTAATATTATAATTATTTGAATTATTTTTAGTTATCATGCCCGAACTACCTGAAGTAGAAACAACAATAAGATATTTAAAGTCAAAAGTTAAAGGAAAAAAAATTATTTCTATAAAAAAGTCACAAAAAAAATTAAGGAAAAATTTAAACTTTAAAGATCTTGAGCAAATATCTCAGAAAAAAATCATGTCTGTTAAACGTTTTGCAAAATACATAGTCATAAGATTGGAAAACGATAATAATGTAATTATTCATTTGGGAATGAGTGGTCGATTAAAGTTTTATTTAAACGAGAATTACAAAAAAGAAAAACACGATCATGTTGTTCTACAATTTAACAAATTTAAAATTGTTTATAATGATCCTCGTAGATTTGGTATGTTTTTTAGGCTGAAAGACTCAAAAGAGGTTAAATTTTTTTTTAATAACTATGGCACTGATTTATTAATTAACAAGGTTAACTTAAATGAGATATATAACAAACTTATAAGGAAAAAAATCTCTTTGAAACAAGCTTTACTTGATCAAAGTTTAATAGTGGGTATTGGAAACATATACGCTAATGAGGCTCTTTTTCATTCAAAGTTAAATCCTCAAAGACTAACTTACACTCTTAAAAAAGCAGAAATATCTCAGTTATTAAGCTCTTGTAAATTTGTATTGAAACTATCTTTAAAAAATGGCGGCTCTTCAATAAATGATTATAAATCCCCAGATGGAACCCTAGGAAGTTTTCAGAGTTTATTTAAGGTCTATCAAAAGGAACATGTAATATACAAAAAAAAGACTTATAAAATAAAAAAAATCATTCAAAATGGGCGTTCAACTTTTTTTTCGCCTGCTTTACAAAAATAAAAAAATGTGTATAAGTTATTAACGCTTTTAGACGAACAACCTGTTAATAATATTTTTATATGCCACAACATAAATCAGCAAAAAAAAGGCTTCGACAGTCAGAAACAAAAAAGACAATTAACAAGGCTGTAAAATCAAATGTCTCAACTCAACTAAAGGCAATTGATAAACTCATCAAAGATAAAAAGGTAGAGGAATCAATGGCGAAACTAAAAGTAGTTATGTCTGTATTGCATAAATCTACTAAAAAGAAAATCATGCACCTTAATAAGGCATCTAGAACTATCTCAAAATTACAAAAAGATATAACTGCAATTTCAAAATAATTTTTTTTTTCAAGTTATTTTTTTAAAAAAAAACATTTTTTTTATTCTTCTTTTTTAACTTTTCATGCTTAAATAGCTCATCTTTTAGAGGAAGGAATTAGGTTAGTGGAAGACGAAAAGCATCAAGGTGGCATAGATGTGTCTTGGTCGAAGATTACATCTGAATTAAAAAAATCACTTGATAAAGATACCTTCCAAAACTGGATTAAACCAATCTATTTCGAGTCACATATTGACACCTCTCTCACTCTTTCAGTCCCAACAAGATTTCTTCGTGATTGGATAATCAAAAATTATGCTTCTGTTATTAAAAAAGCATATATGGACCAAGGTCATAGTATCGATAAATTAGCTGTACTTGTTAAAGAAAATAACAAACGTATCATTCCTGGTACTGAAGTAATTTATGAGGATAAAGATGATGATGAAGACACATATTACGATGATATTTCAGCACCATTAGATCCAAAATTTACTTTCGATAATTTTATTGTCGGTAAACCCAACGAGCTAGCTTATGCAGCTGCTCAACGAGTAGCACAATCAGAAGTTGTAAGTTTTAATCCATTATTTCTGTATGGAGGTGTTGGTCTAGGAAAAACACATTTAATGCATGCAGTTGCCTGGAATATTAAAAAAAGAAACCCAAAAAAAAATGTTGTTTATTTAACTGCTGAGAAATTTATGTATCAGTTTATTAAAGCTCTTAGATTTAAAAACATTATGAGTTTTAAAGAACAATTTAGATCAGTAGATGTGCTAATGATTGATGATGTACAATTTATTATTGGTAAAGATAATACACAGGAAGAATTCTTTCATACATTCAATACTTTAATCGATAAAAAAAGACAAATTATCATTTCAGCTGACAAATCCCCCGCTGATCTTGATGGTTTAGAGGATAGATTAAAATCTAGATTAGGCTGGGGATTAGTAGCAGATATACATCCCTTAACTTATGAATTACGATTAGGTATTCTACAGGCTAAAGCTGAACAAAAATCATTAAATCTAAAACAAGAAGTAATGGAATTTTTAGCAAATAAGATCACCAATAATGTTAGAGAAATGGAAGGCGCCTTGAATAGATTAGCAGTTCATGCTTCAATTCAGGACGCAGAAATATCTGTTGACCTCGTAAAAGACGTTTTAAAAGATTTACTAAGGACTAACTCAAGAAAAATTACAATTGATGAAATTCAAAAGAAAGTTGTTGAGCATTACAACATCAAACTTTCAGATATGCATTCACCCAGAAGATCAAGGTCTGTGGCGCGTCCAAGACAAGTTGCAATGTATTTAGCAAAGTCCATCACTACTAGATCTTTACCTGAAATTGGAAGAAAATTTGGCGGTAGAGATCACACCACAGTTATTCATGCAATTAAGACTATTGAAGAGATTATGGTCAATGATCCTAATTTAGCAGAAGATATTGAACTTTTGACTAGAATATTGCAAACTTCCTAAATGGATTTCAGAGTAAGCCGTGAAGCTTTATTAAGAGTATTAACACACGTCAGCTCAATTGTTGATAGTAGATCTACAATTCCAATCCTCTCCAACATTTATATAAAATGTGATAATAACCAAATAGAAATAAGATCCACAGATATGGATATTTCAATTAGAGAATTTGTATCAACCGACTCTTCAAAAAATGGTGAAGCAACTGTAAATTCGAGAATTTTAACTGATATAATTCGTAAGACAAAAAAAAACTCTATTATAAAATGTAAACTAGAGGGGAACAGATTAATAATAAACTCCGATAATTCCGTTTTTGAATTAAATGCATTAACTGCTGATGAATTCCCAAAATTTGTTCCATTAGACTCAACAAACTCATTTGAATTAACAGTCTCTCAAATTAAAAGACTTTTTAACAAAACTAAATTTGCAATATCTGCAGAAGAGACGAGATACTACCTCAACGGTATATACTTTCATACTGTTACGAACGGACCAAAGTCAACTTTAAGGTGTGTTGCTACTGACGGCCACAGACTTGCTAAGACAGAGCTAGATTTATCAAATGTCATAAATATATCTGGAATTATACTCCCAAGAAAACTTATACTTCAATTAGACCGAATTTTAGGTGATTTTGAGGGTAAGGTAAAAATAATATGTACTGATACCCAAGTGAGTTTAGAAGCAGATAATTTCATAATAATAAGCAAACTAATTGATGGAACATTTCCGGATTATGAAAAAGTTATACCTGTATCAAATGATAAATTATTACAAGTTGAGGCAGAGCCTTTTTTTAATGCAATTGATAGGGTTTCAACTGTTAATCAAGATAAAACACCAACAGTTAAGTTACAATTTGAAAATAATAGTATTAAGATAATGGCTACAAGCACTGACAGCAACAAAGGTGATGAAGAGGTTGCAGCAAATTATGCTGCAGATGGTCTTGAAATACTTTTTAACTCAAAATATATATTGGATTTACAAGATGTTGTTGAAGGAGATACTTTGATTTTAGAGCTACTAAATCAATCGTCACCAGTTATAGTAAAGGATCCCAAAGACACAACAAGTTTATTTATTTTAATGCCTATGAGAGTTTAATTGCCCCCACCATTAAAGGGTATACAGCTATCGAATTATAGAAATTTCATAAACAAAAAAGAAATTTTTAACTTTGAACATACTTTGTTTAAAGGAAAGAATGCCGTTGGTAAAACAAACTTATTAGAGTCTATAAGTTTTTTATGTCCTGGCACAGGTTTTAGAAAAGATGTGTTACAAAATTTTATTTTCCAAAAACAGGTAGAATTAAAAACTTCTATTACCTTTGATTTTATACATGAGGATTTAGAAAATCATTTAACTGTTATACTGAGCAATAAAGATGAAAGATGGACAAAAAAATATTTTTTAAATGATAAAAAAATACAACAACAAAAACTTTTAGATATTTTTCAATTATTTTGGCTAACAGAAGCAGATAAAGTTTATTTTATCAAGGATGCCCAGTATCAAATAAATACTATCAATCGAATTATTTGTTATTTTGAACCAAAGTTATTTGGCTTACTTAGTAAATATACAATTTTGAGAAGAGAAAAAAGAAGAATATTACAAACTTCTCAAGATATTTCGTGGCTAGTTTCATTAGATAAACAACTGATTGACATAGGCAGAGCAATTATTGAGATCAAAAAAAAATTTCTTCTTGAATACCAAAATTTCTTATCAAATAATAATAAACTGTTTTTTGAATTTGAAATTAAGCCAAGTTTTGGCCTTATAGAGACAGAGAGTTTTTTAAAAAAATTTCAAAAAGACCTCACTGATGAAAATCAATGGCCAAATGATCATAAACTTCAATCACAACATGATCCAAAAAAAACAGTTTTTGAAATTACACACAATCAAAAAAATATTTCTCAGCTATCTTCTGCTCAATCTAAAATGTTAATATTAAGCTTTCTTTTAAGCTGTGCGAAATTTCTAAATCGTAACAAGATTACTATTTTTTTAATTGATGAAATATTTGATAACTTTGATATGATAAATATTGAAAAAGTTATTCAATACTGTGCACAAAATAAATTTCAGACTTTCTTCTCAACCACTGA
This sequence comes from uncultured Alphaproteobacteria bacterium, assembly GCA_902617515.1. GTDB lineage: Bacteria > Pseudomonadota > Alphaproteobacteria > HIMB59 > HIMB59 > HIMB59. The sequence continues at coordinate 10,434 of CACMWX010000009.1, read as the reverse complement.
TAACTTCACACTTCAAGGGAATATAGATAACTTAGATATTAAAGAAATATTTTAATGACAGATCAATATACAGCTTCCTCGATAAAAGTTTTAAAAGGCTTAGAGGCAGTCAGAAAAAGACCAGGTATGTACATTGGTGATACCGATGATGGAACAGGTTTGCATCACATGGTCTACGAGGTGCTTGATAACTCTATTGACGAGGCTTTAGGAGGTTATTGTGACAGTATTCAATTAATAATCAATAAAGATGGGTCGGCTACAATATCAGACAATGGTAGAGGTATTCCAGTTGACCAGCACAAGACTGAAAAAGTCCCAGCAGCTGAGGTAATCATGACCCAACTACATGCAGGTGGTAAATTTGATCAAAATAGCTATAAAATTTCTGGAGGCCTTCACGGGGTTGGTGTTTCTGTGGTAAATGCCTTATCAGAAAGACTATCTTTAACAATTCGCAGAAATGGCAAAATTCATACAATGGAATTTAAAGATGGTGTTACAACAAAAAAATTAAAAGAGATCGGTTCAATGAAAAAGACGGAGAGAACTGGTACAACTGTCCAATTTTGGCCATCAAAAAAAATTTTTTCAAACACAACTCTTATTCTTAAAACATTAGAAAATAGAGTTCGCCAGTTAGCTTTTCTAAACTCTAACGTACGCATTACATTATCTGATATGCGCACATCGAAAGTAGAACCTATTGAATTCTATTATCAAGGAGGTTTAACGGCATATGTGCAATTTCTCAATTCAAGAAAATCAACTTTAAATAAAATTATACCTTTCAATGGCGAGTCAAATGGAATTAAAGTTGAAGGCGCTTTACAATGGAATGATGGATACAATGAGAATATGCTTTGCTTTACTAATAACATACCTCAAGGAGATGGAGGAACACATTTACAAGGTTTTCGATCAGCACTAACACGCTCATTAGTTGGATACTCAAATACAGTTGCAGTTGCTAAAAAAGGTAATATTACCATTTCAGGAGATGATGCAAGAGAGGGCATGACATGCGTACTATCTGTAAAGGTCCCAGACCCTAAGTTTTCATCCCAAACTAAAGATAAACTAGTTTCGTCTGAGGTAAGACCAGTCGTTGAGAAAATAATATCTGAACAATTAAGTGCTTGGTTAGAGCAAACTCCTGGAGAGGCAAAAAAGTTAGTTTCAAAAATTATTGAGGCAGCAAGTGCCAGAGAGGCAGCAAGAAAAGCAAGAGAACTTACAAGAAGAAAAAATGTATTAGAGACATCGTCGCTTCCGGGAAAATTAGCTGATTGCCAAGAAAAAGATCCATCAAATTCAGAACTATTTATAGTTGAGGGCGACTCAGCTGGAGGCTCAGCCAAGCAAGGCCGTGATAGGGTCACTCAGGCTATACTTCCATTAAGAGGTAAAATATTAAATGTAATTAAGGCAAATCCTCATAAAATTTTAGAAAATAATGAAATTTCTGCTCTCATAACAGCGATTGGTGCTGGATATGGTAATCCACCAAAGGATAAAGAATACAACCCATCTGATTATTTCAATCCTGACTCAATGCGATATCATAAAATTGTTATCATGACAGACGCTGATGTTGATGGAAGTCACATAAGAACACTGCTACTCACATTTTTCTATCAATTCATGAGAGATATTATAACCACAGGTCGTTTATATATTGCTCAGCCACCTCTATATAAAGTAAAAAAAGGAAATGCTGAGAACTACTTGTTAGATGATAGAGAGTTAACAAAGTTTTTATTGTTAAATAACAAGGATGACCTCGATTTCAATATTTACAGTAAAAAGAAAAAAATTCAGCTAAAAGAGGAACAGTTAAACGAATTAATTGATTTAGCTTCTCGCGCAAACTCCGCTTACCAAAACTTAGATCTTACATATTTAGATGCACAGTTTTTTGATCAAATTTTAAATACAGGCTTATTTTTTCAGGACTTTCATCCAAATAAGTTAGAGAAGTCACAATTTAAAATTTTCTTATCTAACTTAAATCAAGTTTATAAATCAGAAAATATTAAATTTACATTTCAAAGTATGATCAGTAATGAATTAATTTTTTTACAAGAAAAAGAAGGTTACAATAAAATAATAAAGATCGCTTTAGATAAATTATTATATTTAAGAGAGTTTATTTCTGTAGAAAGCTTATCTCTATACAATAAAATGGGTTTTGCAAAATCCACAGATACTTATTTTGGTATTTCTAAACTTTCTTCAAAAGAAAACTTTAATTGCAATGGACTTGTTGAATTTTTTACCACTCTTTTTGAAATGAGTAAAAAAGGCCAATCAATTAGCCGATATAAAGGTTTAGGTGAAATGAACCCTGATCAATTGTGGGAAACAACATTGGATCGAACTAATAGGAAGTTGCTCCAAGTTAAGCTCGAAGACCAAATTAATGCTGAAAGACAGTTGATCATGCTGATGGGTGATGACGTGACTGATAGAAAAAACTTTATTCAAGATAACTCAGTCAAAGTAGCAAATTTAGATATTTAGTTGAATAATCAAAAAAACTTTCTTTTTGTTAATTCTTCAGATTTTTTAATTATACGTGCAATTGCTTTTGGAGGCCAGGCCGCTACTTTATTTATTACACAGTATTTTTTCGAAATTTCTAAGACAGTAGCAATGAGCTCTTGGATAATAGCTTTTATCTTAATGGCTAGTATTCTATTAGGATTTTATTTAAATAAAGGAGATAAAATTATTTCTGAAAAACAAGTCTTCTTATTTTTATGTTTTGATATTGTTCAAATTTCAAGTTTGATTGCTTTAAACGGCGGACACACTAATCCTTTTATATTTATTATCTTAGCTCCTATTGCTATTGCAGCATCATATCTTACTATAGAAAGAATAATAATTATCTTAAGTTTAGCGTTAGTCTGTTTTGCTTTGATATTTAATTTTTATATTAATCTTCCTTTGTCTGTGCATCCTAATATTAATTTTACATACAGCTTAGCCATTATGATTTCTTTATTTATAAGTAGTATTTTTTTAGTTTTTTATCTTTATTACTTTTCCTTAAATTACAAAAGTACCCAAAAGGCATATGAGCTAGCTAGTAAGCAACTTCAAAATGAAAAAGAGCTTTTAAAAGTTGGAGGTTTAGCAGCTGCAGCTGTTCATGAATTAGGCACACCACTGAATACCATAAATTTAATTGTAGATGATTTAAAAAAAGATCAAAAATTAAAAGATGATTATGGGAAAGATATCAAAACTTTATTATTAGAGTTAGACAGGTGTAAGGAAATACTAAAAGAGCTCTCAACAAATCCAGAGTCAAAAGAACTTTCCTCTGAAATTACAAATATGTCACTTGATGCATATGTGCAATCTTTATGTGATCAATTTTCAAATAACTATCGAGCTGTAAAACTAGATTATAGATCTGATGAAAATTCTAAAAATATCAACATTAAAATCACACCCGAACTGAATATAGCGATGAATAATATTATAAAAAATGCCATAAGCTTCGCTTATAGACAAATATTAGTAATCTCAGAGACATCGAAAAATTCTTATTCAATTAAAATCAGAGATGATGGTCCCGGTTTTGATAGGAAGTTTATAGCTAATTTTGGAAAACCATTCTATTCTAGCAGATCTGAAAAAGGGGTAAATATGGGCCTAGGCCTATTCATAACAAAACAAATGATTGAAAATCTAAATGGTGAAATATTAGTACAAAGTAATGATGGAGCGGAAGTAATTTTAACATGGCGGATTTAGAGCAAAATACATTAGTCAAAGATAAAACACTTTTTATCATTGAAGATGATAAACCCTTTCGTGAGCGTTTAACCACCTCATTTCAACGTAAAGATTTCACAGTAACAGCAGCAGCTTCGAAAAAAGAGGCTTTAGATGTTTTAGCTGGAAATAATTTTAATTATGCAATAGTTGACCTACGTTTAGGAGATGGTTCAGGACTCGATGTTATTAAGGTGATCAAGGAGCAAAATCCAGAATGTAGAACAGTAATGTTAACAAGTTACGGCAACATAGCTACAGCTGTATCCTCCGTTAAATTGGGTGCTGATGATTACTTAACCAAACCTGCAAACATAGATGATATCGAAAAATCATTAATGTCTGCTACCGCTACCTCCTTGCCCCCACCACCTGAGAACCCAATGTCTGCTGATAGAATAAGATGGGAACATATTCAAAGAGTTTTCACACAGTGTAACCGTAATGTTTCTGAAACTGCTAGAAGATTAAAAATGCACAGAAGAACTCTTCAAAGAATTTTGAATAAGCACGCTCCTAAAGAATAGTAACTCACTACAATCTTTGTTATTCTGCATAAATGTCTAAGACAAGACTAATACTTGTTGATGGTTCAGGATATATTTTCCGAGCTTATTACGCCTTACCCCCAATGAATAATTCTAAGGGCATCCCCACAAATGCAGTTTATGGGTTTTGCAATATGATGCTTAGACTTATTGAAGAGCATCCAAATGACAAAATACTAATCATTCTTGATGCAGGAAGGAATACTTTTCGAAATACTTTATTTCCTGAATACAAAGCAAATCGTGGTGAGGCACCAGAAGATTTGATTCCTCAATTTAGTATTATTCGTGAAGCCATTGATGCGTTTGGTTTAGATGTTATTGAAAAAAAAGACTTTGAAGCCGATGATGTTATAGCAAGTTACGTTAAATATGGTGAAGACAATAAGATACCCACAACAGTATTTAGTTCAGACAAAGACCTTTTTCAATTGTTATCAGCTAATAATCGCATCATGGATCCAATGAAAAATATTGAAATTGATGAAACAAAGGTAATGGAAAAATTTGGTGTTGGCCCTGAGAGGATTACAGATGTACAAGCTCTAATTGGTGATAGTGTTGATAATATTCCTGGTGTCCCTGGCATTGGACCAAAAACAGCCTCTAAATTAATTAATGAATTTGGCTCTTTTGAAGGCCTTTTGGCAAATAAAGAAAAAATATCAAATGAAAGAATTAAAAATCTTATTAATGATCATGAGGAAAAAGCAAAAATAAGCCATCAATTAGTAATTCTTAAAAATGATCTTGAACTACCTATTGCAATCGAAAAGTTAAAGGATTTTGACGACTCACAAAAACTTAATGACTTTTTCAAAAAATATGAATTTAAATCATTAATCAGAAACAGCGCTCATGAAACAAAACCACATGCGGCCAAAAAAAACCTAGAATTTAAATCACTTATTAAGACAAAAGATATAATCGAATATCTAAAGTCTCTTCAATCTGAAAAAACCATAGCGATAGATTTAGAAACAGACAGTTTAGACGTCAATGAAGCAAATATCATTGGTATTTCACTATCTAATGCACAACAAGCTTATTACCTACCTTTTAAATCACCTGAAAATGAAATATCTGAGACAGATCAAAAAAAAATACTAAAAGAGCTTAATTTATTATGTGAAGACCCTTCAATTTTAAAGATTTTTCATAATGCTAAATACGATAGTGTGATTTTAAAACGCTTCAACGTAAATACTATTTCTTTTCAAGATACTTTGTTAATGTCTTTTTTTGTCAATAACGGTTTAACAAAACACAATCTTGAGGATTTGTATTATTATTATTTTGGAGAAGAAAAAGAAAAATTTAAAGATGTCATAAAAAATGAGTCTAAAAGAAATTATAAAGATTTTTCTGAAGTGCCTTTACAGTCTGCAACAAATTATGCTGCTCATGATGCTTATGCCACTTATAAATTATATGAGACATTACACGATCAAATATTAGATGCCCCCGATAGTTATATATATTTTGATATCGATAAAAAATTAAGCTTAGTCCTTCAACAGGTTGAAAACAATGGTTGTAAGATTGATCTTAAATTTTTAACAAAACTGGAAAAAGATCTAAATAAAGAAATTGAAAAAATTGAACAGAAAATTTTCAAAATCGCAGGTGAGGAGTTTAATATTGGTTCGCCAAAGCAACTTACTGAAATCTTCAAGAAACTTGATGTGAAGGTAACAAAAAAAACAAAAGCAGGAGATTTTCAAACTAATGTCAAAGTCTTAGAACAATTAGAAACTGAGGGAGTAGAGATTGCCTCGCATATTCTGCAATGGCGTCAATACTCCAAGCTCGTTTCGACCTATACATCTTCTTTAGCTGAACATGCTGATAATAATGATCGAGTTCACAGCACATTTAATATTGCAGCTACTATTACGGGTAGATTAAGTTCATCTGAACCTAATTTACAAAATATCCCTATCAGAACTGAGATCGGAAAGAAAATTAGAACAGCATTTATTGCAGAAAAAGATCATGAGTTATATAGCTTCGATTACTCCCAAATCGAGCTTCGTGTGCTTTGTGAAGCGTGCGAAGACCCTAATTTATTAAAAGCTTTCCAAGGGGATCAAGATATTCATCAAAGTACAGGCCAATTAGTTTTTAACAAAAAAACAATTAATGCTAATGATCGAAGAATGGCCAAGATTATTAATTTTGGAATAATCTATGGAATTAGCCAATATGGTTTAGCTAAACAGTTAGGTGTTAGCAATGCTGAAGCAAAGCTTTTCATAGATAACTATTTTCAAAAATTTCCAAACATTAGTGATTTTATGAAAGCAACTACCGATAAAGCAAAAAAACTAGGCTACGTTGAAAACCTTTTTGGAAGAAAGTCTCACATTAAAGACATCAATGCTAAAAATTTTATGCTCCGATCTTTTGCAGAAAGACAAGCTATCAATGCACCTATTCAAGGCACAGCATCTGAGTTAATTAAAATTGCAATGTTGGATATTCATAGCTATTTAGAGAAAAATAAATGTAAATCTAAAATGACATCACAAGTCCATGATGAGCTTTTATTTGAAATTCATAAAAAAGAAAAAGATATTATTCCACAAATAACTAAGTTGATGGAAACATCACATCAAAAATACAAATCTTTCAAAACTCCTATAAAAGTCGACTTCGGTGGTGGCTTGAACTGGGGATTAGCTCACTAGTTAAAACTAAAAATCATCGTCAGGTTTATTAAATGCCATCCAACGTTCTAGCTCATGGTAACCACCAATTTTCTCACCGTTGATTATGATTTGGGGAAATGTTTTGGCAGTTGGAAATATTTCAAAAAACTGATCTCGGCTGTAATCCTCATCAAGCATTAATACTTGGGGGTTATGTGAGGATAAAACTGCCTTGGCTTTAGTGCAAAAAATACAGTTGTCTTTACTATAAATTTTGACTTCCACTTAGAAAGACTCGTCAAAAGACAAAGAACGATCTGTTGGACGCTGGTATTCAGACACCCTTTTTTCGAAGAAATTAGTCACGTTTTGAACATCAAGAGCTCTCATGAAATCAAATGGGTTTTCGGTATTAAATACCCTTTCAAATCCAAAAAGATCAGCAATTCGATCTGAAACAGCTTCAATATACATACACATCATTTCCTTGTTCATACCAATGAGATCAACAGGAAGTGCGTCAGTAACAAATTCTTTTTCAAACTCTACTGCTTCTCTGACTATTTCTTCGAACTCAGACTGTGCAACAGGGCCAGGTATTAAATCCATTGATTTAATATCTTCATCTGACAAGGTTCCTTTATTAAACTTTTCACTTAATGTTTTAAACATCAAAGCTGAGAAACTGAAGTGCATTCCCTCATCTCTGGCTATCCAGTCATTTGATAAGGCTAAGCCTGGAAGCAAACCTCTTTTTCTAAAGTAATATATGGCACAAAAGGATCCAGCAAAAAATAATCCTTCAACTAAACCAAAGGCAATTAAGCGTGTTAATAAATTTTGATTTCCATTTAGCCATTTTGAAACCCACTGTGCTTTTTTATTAATACAAGGAACGTTTTGAATAGCAGAAAATAGCTTATCTTTTTCTGAAGGGTCCTCTACATAAGCTTCAATTTGTAAACCATACATTTCTGCGTGAATAGACTCATTTAGCATTTGCATGGTGATAAACAATCGAGACTCAGGAATTAAAATCTCATTATAAAATCTGGATGCTAGATTTTCATTTATCATTGCCTCTGAATTTGCAAAAAATGCAAGCACATGTTTGATAAAATGTATTTCTCCTTCTCCTAGAGTTTTTAGATCTCTTAAATCATCTTGAAGAGACACCTCCTCAGGTGTCCAAAATGCTTGAACGTGTTGCTTGTAACGATCGAAAATTTCTTGGTGTTGAATAGGAAAAATTGATTTACATCCTTTAGATATCATGACTTGCTCCTTAAATTAAATTGATTGAATATCTTACGCACTACATGTTACACAATCTTCTGGTTCATTAGATTGCGCCTCTTTGACATAAGACTCTTTTGCTTTTTTTTCAGAAGACACCGTTACTTTAACTGCGTCTACTGCTGATCGGCTTCGCAGGTAATACATGCCTGTTTTTAAGCCTTTTTTCCATGCATACATGTGCATGGAGTTTACTTTTCCAAAAGTAGGTGTTGCCAACCATAAGTTCATGGATTGGGTTTGGTCAATAAATGGCGCTCTATCAGCTGCCATATCTATAACTGTTTTTTGAGATGTTTCCCAAACAGTTTTATAAACATCTTTTAAGTCTCCAGGAAATCCTTCAATATTTTGTACAGAACCATTTTCCAAAATAATTTGATCACGTAATTCTTTGCTCCATAAGTTTCTCTTCATAAGTTCTTTAACAAGGTGACGATTTACTAATAAAAATTCACCTGAGAGAGTTTGTCTTTTATAAATATTTGAAGTTTGTACTTGGAACGTTTCAGTATTTCCTAGGATAATACCAGTGGAGGCTGTAGGCATACATGCAGTGGTCAAAGAGTTTCGAACACCATGCTTTTGGATTTTCTCCATTAATCCCTTCCAGTCCCACATACTTGACGGTTTAACACCCCAAAGATCAAATTGGAATTTCCCTTCAGATAGAGGGGAACCTTTAAAAGTAGAGTAAGGCCCCTTATCAGCAGCAAGTTCCATTGATGCTTCTAAAGCTCCAAAATAAATTGTCTCAAAAATTTGTTTATTAATTATTTGCGCTTGAACAGAGTCATAAGGGATATTCATTTTAAAATAAACATCTGCTAAACCCTGTATACCAAGACCAATAGGACGGTGACGACTATTTGAGTTTTCAGTTTTATTAGTAGGATAGAAATTTATATCAATAACTTGATCTAAATTCTTAGTAGCTAGTTTTGCAACTTGATATAAGTTTTGATAATCAAATTTACTTTCATCAGTTACAAATTTTGGTAATGCAATTGACGCGAGGTTACAAACAGCAGTTTCATCTTTTTCAGAGTACTCTACTATCTCTGCACAGAGATTAGAAGATTTGATAACACCAATATTTTTTTGGTTAGACTTATTATTAACAGCATCTTTGTAAAGCATGTATGGTTGACCAGTTTCAATTTGGGCTTCGATGATTTTAGACATTAAAGCTCTTGCCTTTATTCTTTTTAAGTCAGGCATTTCATTTTCATATTTTGTATAAAGATCAACAAACTCCTTGCCATATGTATCCGATAAACCAGGGCACTCGTGTTCACTCATTAGAGTCCAATCGGCATCTTCTTCGACTCTTTCCATAAATAAATCAGGGATCCATAAGGCATAGAATAAGTCTCTGGCTCTAAATTCTTCAGCTCCAGTATTTTTTCTAAGCTCTAAAAAAGCTTCAATATCCGCATGCCATGGCTCTAAATAGACAGCAAAAGAGCCCTTTCTTTTACCTCCACCCTGATCAACAGACCTTGCTGTTTCATTAAAAATTTTAAGGAAAGGTATCAATCCATTAGACTTGCCATTGGTTGACTTAATACGGCTACCGCCACCTCTAATGTTATGAGCATGAAGGCCAATGCCACCAGCAGTTTTTGAAATTAAAGCGCAGTCTTTTACAGTATTAAAAATTCCTTCGATAGAGTCATCTTCCATTCCAATTAAAAAACAGGACGACAATTGTTGCATCTTCAAACCACTATTAAATAGAGTGGGAGTTGCGTGTGTGTAGAAACCCTGAGATAGGCTGTCATAAGTTTTCTTGACCTGATAAAAATCAAATTTATCTCCGGACACACATAAAGCGACTCTCATCCATAAATCCTGAGGTCTTTCTGCTGTTTTATTGTTTGATTGTAAAAGATAAGCTCTGAACAAAGTAGTCAATGCAAAATAATCAAAGTAGTAATCACGATCGTAGTCAATAATTTTTTCAATCTCTTCTGCGTTAGCTTTTACTTTTTCATAATATTCATCGCGCAATAAACCATCCTCATAAAGATTTTTTGTTGCAATAATAAAACCTGGTGTTTCTTTATGTAGAGCATTAGCTTTAATCCTCCCAGCTAGATATGAGTAATCGGGATGTTCTACTGTCAGAGCAGCAGCTGTTTCTGCTA
>CACMWX010000008.1 GCA_902617515.1 uncultured Alphaproteobacteria bacterium | reverse complement strand
TGAAAAAAATAGACCAGATTTATTTAAAAACTATTTAAAAAAAAACAAAAATGAGTAGAATATGCCGCTCCGATACCACCCATATATTAATATTGGATGGAGCACACAATGAATGAAATTATTAAAAATTACGAACAATCACAAATTCAGCAGATTTTAAAAAGTTCAAAGGTTTCAGACTTCGCGCCAGGTGACACTGTCAAAGTTAACGTTAAGATCAAAGAAGGAAATAAAGAGAGAGTGCAAGCATTTCAAGGTGTCTGTATTGGTAAAAAAAATAATGGTCTTAATTCTTCATTTACTGTTAGAAAGATTTCTAGTGGTGAAGGTGTTGAAAGGGTTTTTCCATTATACAGTAATGTTATCGACTCAATCGAACGTGTAAAAGTTGGTGATGTAAGAAGAGCTAAATTATATTATCTAAGAGGTTTGTCTGGTAAAAAAGCAAGAATTGCCGAAAGAACTGACGGTCGATCATATGACGATAACCAATTTGTATCCACAATCGAAGATGTTGAAGTGATTTCAGAAGTTAGTACTGAAGAAAATAAATCAGATACACCTGTAACTGACGACTCACCAAAGGAAGAAGCTAAAGAGACCAAAACAGAGGAAACTTCATCTCAAGAAGCTCCTAAGTCTGAGGACAACTCTAAAGAAGAAATTAAAGAGACTAAATCAGAGGAATCATCGCCACAAGAAGAACCCAAAGTTGAAGATGAGCCAAAAGAGGAAAAGCCTGTAGAGAAAAAAATAGAAGAGGCAGAAACTAAAAGCTAAAAGTATCATCTTGAGCAACCAAGGCCCAAAAACACTTTTTGATAAAATCTGGTCTGAGCATCTTGTCGGTCAAAGAGAAGATGGGACTAATCTTTTATATATTGATCGTCATTTAGTTCATGAAGTAACTAGCCCTCAAGCCTTCGAAGGATTAAAAATTTCCAATCGTCCTGTTCATCGACCAGAGGCTACGATAGCTGTCGCAGACCATAATGTTCCTACTATAAATAGACAAAATATTGAGGACCCACAAAGTAAAATTCAGGTCGAAACTCTAGCAAAAAACACTAAAGAGCATGGAATTCAATATTTTGATTTAATGGACCAAAGACAAGGTATTGTTCATATCATTGGTCCTGAGCAGGGAATTACCCAACCGGGCATGACAATTGTCTGTGGAGACAGTCACACCTCTACCCATGGAGCTTTCGGAGCTCTCGCTTTTGGTATCGGAACAAGTGAAGTTGAGCATGTTCTGGCTACGCAAACAATTGTTCAAAATCCAGCAAAAAATATGAGAATTTCGGTCAATGGTGAACTTCCTTTTGGTGTAAATTCTAAAGATTTAATCTTGTACATAATTGGAAAAATTGGAACAGCTGGAGGAACTGGTCATGTAATTGAGTATGCTGGTTCATCTATTATGGGCCTTTCAATGGAAGGCAGAATGACTATTTGTAATATGAGCATTGAAGCTGGAGCTCGCGCCGGTTTAATTAGCCCAGATCAAACAACTTTTAATTACATAAAAGGCAGACCTTATGCTCCAGGAACTGAACACTGGGATCAAGCAGTAGAATACTGGTCATCTCTTCCCTCAGATAATGATGCAAATTACGATCATGAAATAGTTATAGATAGTTCAGAAATTGACCCAATGGTGACATGGGGAACTAGCCCTGAGGATGTTGTGTCAGTGAAAGGCACAGTACCAAATCCGAGCAGTGCTAAAACAGAAAATAAAAAGAAAAGTATAGAAAGATCACTTGAGTATATGGGCCTTAAGCCTGGAACAAAAATTACAGACATAAAATTAGATAAAATATTCATTGGCTCTTGTACAAATGGTCGAATTGAGGATTTAAGAAAAGTTGCATCTATCGTTAAGGACAAAAAGATTGCTTCACACGTTCAAGCAATGATAGTACCAGGATCAGGCTTAGTTAAAAAACAAGCTGAAGAAGAAGGAATTGATAAAATTTTAAAAGATGCTGGCTTTGAATGGAGAGAGGCTGGATGTTCAATGTGCCTTGGTATGAATCCTGATCAATTAAAACCTGGTGAAAGGTGCGCATCAACTTCTAATAGAAATTTTGAAGGTAGACAAGGCCGAGGTGGTAGAACTCATTTAATGAGCCCTGAGCTTGCTGCAGCATCTGCTATTACGGGAAACATTTCAGACATAAGAGATTTTACATAAAATGGATAAGTTTCATTCTTTAAAAGGTATCGCAGCTCCTTTACCAATTGTTAATATCGATACTGATATGATCATTCCAAAACAATTTCTCAAAACAATTAAAAGAACCGGTCTTGGCGTAAGTTTGTTTTATGAGATGAGGTATGATAACGATGGAAATCTCATCAAAGATTTTGTTTTGAATACATCTCCTTATGATCAGTCAAAAATTTTGGTTGCTGGTGATAATTTTGGTTGTGGTTCAAGTAGAGAGCACGCCCCTTGGTCTCTTAAAGATTTTGGAATTAGAAGCGTAATTTCAACAAGTTTTGCTGATATTTTCTATAATAATTGCTTTCAAAATGGAATTTTACCGATTGTTGTCAGCCCTGAAAACCTTGATCAGTTAATGACAGCAGCTAAAAATCAAATTGAGTTCACTATTGACCTTCCGGAGCAAGTCATCAAAGCTGGAAACCATTTAATCAAATTTGAAATTGAAGATTTCAGAAAAGAGAGACTTTTGCAGGGACTAGACGATATTGGCATTACCCTTGGTTACAAAGACAAAATTATTGCTTACGAAGAGGATAAAAAAAATAAAAAACCTTGGTTATTTAAAGATAATTAAATGAGTTCTAATATTTTAGTTTTGCCAGGAGACGGCATTGGTGTGGAAGTTGCAGATCAAGCAATTAGAGTAATTGAAAAATTAAATGAGCAAGGCCTTAATGCTAGCTATGAAAAAGATTTAGTTGGAGGCTCTTCATATGATGTTAATGGCGAACCTTTAACTAACTCTGTTTTAGAGAAAGCAAAAAATTCAGATGCTATATTATTGGGAGCAGTTGGTGGATCAAAGTGGGATGACGTAGAAAGATCAAAAAGACCAGAAGCTGGACTTTTAGGTTTGAGGAAAGAATTAGAACTTTTTGCAAATTTGAGACCTGCTTTAGTTTTTGATGCTCTTGTTTCAGCTTCAACTTTAAAAAATGAAGTGGTAAACAATTTAGATATTATGATTGTAAGAGAATTGACTGGTGGTGTATATTTTGGTCAACCTCGAGGAATAGAAAACACACCAAATGGTAAGAAAGCGATTGACACACAAATTTATCACGATTACGAAATCGATAGGATTGCTAGAGTCGCTTTTGATTTAGCCAGAAAAAGAAATAATAAAGTAACATCTGTCGAGAAAGCTAATGTCATGGAAACAGGTGTACTCTGGAGAGAGATTGTGAAAGAAACTCATAAAGATTTTTCAGACATTACACTAGAAAATATGTTAGCAGATAATTGTGCCATGCAACTTGTTAGAAACCCAAAACAATTTGATGTAATAGTTACAGATAATCTTTTTGGAGATCTGCTGAGTGATTGTGCCGCTATGCTGACTGGTTCGCTTGGAATGTTACCATCAGCATCATTGGGGGAAGAAAAAAATGGCAAAAGACATGGACTTTTTGAGCCTGTTCATGGAAGCGCCCCTGATATTGCAGGTCAGGATAAAGCAAATCCAATAGCTACCATTTTAAGTTTGTCTATGATGCTAAAATATAATCTCAATAAACCAGACTTATCAAATAAAGTAGAAAGCGCTGTCCAACAAATTCTTTCTGAGGGTTATAGAACTGGAGATATTTACACAAATGAAGACCAAACTCTTGTCTCCTGTTCTAAAATGGGCGATTTAATAATCGAGAGAATTTAAGTTGGCTTCTTCTAAAAAACCTAAAATTGCTGTTGTCGGAGCAACTGGAAATGTTGGTAGAGAGGTTTTAGATATTATTGATGAAAAAGAAATTCAATATTCTGATTTAATCGCTTTAGCTTCTTCTCGTTCAAAAGGAAGTACAATTGATTACGGAGAAAACAAGTCTGTTGTAGTAGCAGATTTAGCTGAATATGATTTTTCTGATACTGACATAGCTATTTTTTCACCAGGTGCGAAAGTTTCAAGTGAGTTTGCTCCTAAAGCAGCCAAGCAAGGCTGTATAGTAATTGACAATACTTCTCATTTTCGAACAGATCCAGATGTCCCATTAGTAGTCGCTGAGGTTAATCCTGAGGCGCTAAAAGACTTTAGAAAAAAGAATATCATTTCTAATCCTAATTGTTCAACTATGGGGATGCTAGTTGCAGTTAAACCTTTGCATGATCATTTCAAAGTTAAAAGAATTGTCGTCTCAACTTATCAATCAGTATCTGGAGCAGGTAAAGAGGCTGCAGATGAATTATTCAATCAAACTAAATCAATCTATGCTAATGAAGCAGTAGTGAAAGAAAAATTTACCAAACAAATTGCTTTTAATGTTATCCCGCATATAGATGTTTTCTTAGAGGATGGTCAAACCAAAGAAGAGTGGAAAATGTATAATGAAACAAAAAAAATTCTTGATCAAAACATTGAACTAACTGCAACTTGTGTTCGTGTACCAGTATTTATATCTCATTCACTAGCTGTAAACATCGAGTTTGAAAAGCCTTATGATGAGGACCAAATAAGAGAGATTTTTAAGAAATCCCCTGGTCTGAAAATGATCGATTACCGTGCTGATGAGGGGTACGTAACTCCGATTGAATCTGCAGGTTTAGACCCTGTTTATATAAGTAGAATTAGAAGAGACCCTACTATTCCAAATGGTCTTAATTTTTGGTGCGTGTCTGATAATTTAAGAAAGGGAGCTGCTTTAAACACCGTGCAAATAGCAGAAATCTTGATCAAAGATTATTTAAGCTCTTAGCATTAAATCTTTTTTTTCTTTTTTTAGAACGTATTTTATTTTTTAGCAAAATATCATAAATATCATTCGTAACATTTTCTAGTATTTCTTTTGTTGTATTTTTTTTATAGATATAGTGAGCATATAAAGCTGTAGATTGGTCGCCAGCTCCATGAAATCTTTCTTTAAAATTAATGTAAGGTGTTTCTATGACAAAAACCTCTTTTTTATTACAAATAATATTTAATATTTTTTTATTTTTTGGAATGCTTCTTATTAATACTTGACTATTAAACTCCCTCGTAAATGATTTGAGGTCGGCTATGATCTCGCTAATACTATAGTTTTTTACACCTTTATTATTTAAGTATGACCACTCAAAAAAATTTGCTGATATATATTTTACTTTCGTAATTACTTTTTTAAAAAAATTTGCAACGTCTTTTTCTACATATAGACCTATTCCTATATCTCCCATTACAGGGTCTAAAACAATTCTATTTTGCTTGTTAATAATTTTACCTATCGATTTTGAAATCTTTAAGTTGGGTGTGTAGCCAATAATTGTTAAATCATTTGAGCTTAATTTATATGTTTTCCTGACTTTATTAAAAATTATCCATGGATTTAAACTGTTGTTATTGATTTGAAGGGTGCCCTTTACAGCTTTATGAGATGTTAAAATTACAGTCGGTATCTCATAAAAGTTATAACCTTTATGACTCAAGATTGATCGGGCGGCATGATTTCCAACTTTATCATTTAAGACAGTAGACTGAATACTAACTATATTGTTCATATTTTATGTATCTATTTCTTCAAAGGTTGTCATTGTTTCCACAATAATATAAAAAATACGCATTAAGAATTTTAATTAAAGGAAATAAATATGACTTTTGAATTACCAAGCCTACCTTATGCAAATGATGCTTTAGCTCCATATATGTCATCAGAAACTCTTGATTTTCATCATGGCAAACATCACCAAACATATGTAACAAATTTAAATAATCTTGTTAAAGACACCGATATGCAAGACTCCTCTCTTGAGGAAATAGTTGTAAAATCAAGTAAAGACTCATCAATGGCAGGAATTTTTAATAATGCAGGTCAACATTGGAACCATATTTTATTTTGGCAATGCATGAAACCCAATGGTGGAGGCTCTATGCCGTCCGAATTGGAGAGTAGAATTACATCAGACCTAGGAGGGGTTGATCAATTCAAAGAAGCTTTTATTCAGGCAGGAACAACTCAATTTGGTTCTGGATGGGCTTGGCTTGCCATCGATAATGGTAAACTAGTGGTCACTAAGTCACCTAATGCTTCTAACCCTCTAGTTGATGGAATGAAGCCTATACTAGGTTGTGATGTATGGGAACACTCTTATTACATAGATTATAGAAACAAGCGACCTGATTATTTAAAAGCTTTTTTAGATAGTCTAGTAAACTGGGAATTTGTTGCTTCTCAATTAGATTAAATATCAGGGCTGCTTATAAAAAGCAGCCCAATGTTTTTATTTAAGCAGATAAAAGTTTAGAATTCGTATTAACTTTTATTTTTCTAGGTTTTTGGTGTTCAGGTATTTCTCTTTCAAGATTTATACTTAACAGTCCATTATTTAAATCAGCCTCTATAACTTTTACAGTATCAGCTAATTCAAACTTTCTCTCAAAATTTCTGTTGGCAATTCCTCGATAAAGATATTCTGATTTATTCAAAGTTTTATCTTCACCCATTTCACCCTTAACAGTCAAAAGATTACCCTCTTGGGATATATCTATTTGATCCTCACCAAAACCAGCGATTGCCATGGTAATTTGGTAAATATTTTTGTCATGTTTGACGATATTATAAGGTGGATAAGAAGCACCTTTATTGTTTGTAGAAAAGACGGTATCAAAAAGTTTGTCAAACTCGTCGAAACCAACTGATGATCTCCATAGAGGAGATAAGTCAAATGTAGTCATAATTAACCTCCTTAAGCGTTAATTGTTAATTGCAGTTTTAAACCTGCGTTAATAGAGAAATTCCAAATGGCAATTTCTCATATTACTAATTTGGGATTTCAATTGTGAATTTCAAGACTTTCAAATTGACTGTTGGGTCATTTTTTAAGATGATAGGCCCCTTTAATGTATTCAATTGTTGCAAATAAGCCCGGTGATACAAGTGTTCTTCAAAGGAAAAGTATTGATCTCACTGACCTTAAATCGAATGAAATTTTGATTAAAAATAGAGCAATTGGAGTAAATTTCATTGATATTTATTTTAGAGCAGGGTTATACCCTTGGCCTGTTGACAAAGATCTTATTCTAGGCTCTGAAGGTGCAGGCGAGGTTGAAGCTATAGGCCCTAATGTTACAAAGTTTAAAATAGGTGATCGCGTAGCATATGCGCAACCTAATAATGCATACGCAACACATAGAATAATATCAGAGGATCTCGTAGTTTCTATCCCAGATAGCATTTCTTTCGATCAAGCAGCCGCATCAATTCTTAAAGGACTAACAGTAAAGTATCTTGTTTGTGACAGTTATAACTTACAAAGTAATCATGAGGTATTATTTCATGCTGCTGCCGGAGGCGTGGGATTGATTGCAGGCCAATGGATAAAATACATTGGTGCAAAATTAATAGGCACAGCTGGTAATTCAGAAAAATGTGAGTTAGCAAAGCAAAAAGGCTTTGACGAGGTTATAAATTACTCTGAAAAAAATTTTTTAGATGAAGTATTAAAAATCACAAATAATAAAGGCCTTGACGTGGTTTATGACAGTGTTGGCAAAGATACAATGTTTCAATCATTTAAATGTTTAAAAAAACATGGGATGTTAGTTAGCTTTGGTCAATCATCTGGACCATATAAAGACATTCAAATGACAGATCTTGCATTTGGTTCTTATTATTTAACTCGACCTACGCTATTCCATTTTTACGCTAATAGAGAGTGGCTTGAAATTGCAAGTCATAAATTATTTGAAATGATTGCAAAAGATAATATTAAATTGGATAAAATTACAAAATACGATCTCGATAATGTTGCTGACGCTCATACAGATATGCAAAATAGAAAGACCTCTGGATCTATTGTCCTAAAGATTTAACTTCACTAAATACTTTTTTAAGAGTTTTCTCTAAAGTATCAAATATTATAACCATCTCCTCCTCTGATGTAATAAAAGGGGGACATAAAACAATTGATGGACCAAGAGGCCTACATATCAAACCATTTTCAATACACTTATTAGCAACACGCTCGCCAATGGATATCGAACCATCGAAGGGTAGTTTATTTTTTTTATCTTGAACCATCTCTAAAGCACCCATAAGTCCAATGCCGCGAGACTCACCAATATAATCTAAATTCTCAAAGTTTTTTAAACCCCCCATAAAAATTGGCTCAAGATGTCTAACATTTTCAATCATTTTCTCATTAATGATAATATCAATTGCTTCTAGCGCTAGGGCACATCCTACGGGGTGTCCACCGGCTGTGAAGCCATGAAAAAATTCCTCTGCCTCATAAGAAGCCTCCATCATTTCTTTTGTCATTTTTTCTCCCAAAATAACTGCTCCAAGTGGAAAGAAACCTGATGTGATACATTTAGAGGCAATAATAATATCGGGATCAATATTATATGTTTGAGATCCCCATAAGTTACCAGTTCTACCAAAACCACAAATTACCTCATCAGCAATAAATGGAATATTGTATTTTTTTAAAATTTTTTGAACTATCTCAAAATATCCTTTTGAGGGAGGGATCACGCCACCTGCTCCCATAACAGGTTCTGCAAAAAAACCTGCAATGGTGTCAGGTCCTTCTTTTAAAATTAAATTTTCTAAATCTTCACCCATTCTTTTGGTAAACATTTCCTCACTCTCTTTTTCAAAGCCATATTTCCAATAATGTGGACAAGCTGAGTGTATGAAACCATCTAAGGGTAATCCAAATTCACTATTGTATGGTTTTCCTGTCATCGATGCAGAAACAGCCGTAACACCATGATAAGAATTTATTCGAGTAATTATTTTTCTTCGATTGGGGTACCCTTTTCTTTTGTTTATAAACCATAATAATTTTACAGTAGTGTCATTTGCTTCAGACCCCGAGTTTGTAAAAAAAACTTTACCATCCGTGAAAGGAGATATTTCAATTAATTTATCTGCAAGTTCTACAGCTGGTTCAGATATTCTTCCAAAAAAAGCATGGTAACCTGAAAATTTTTCATATTGTTTTTTTGCCGTTTCAACCATTCTAGGATGATCGAAACCAACCACAGAATTCCATAATCCTGAATTGGCATCTAAATATTTTTTTCCATCTTGATCGTAAACATATATCCCCTTCGCTTGGTTTAAAACAATAGGGCCAAGTACATTTAAATTTTTAAGATCGGTAAAACCATGCAAAACTTTATCTGTGTTAATCATTTAATCTACAACCTCATATAAGCTTTCTAAAATTGGAATATTTCTAAATGGTATATCCACTAATCCTGTATCAGCAAGAAAATATCCAATAAAAAAGAAGAGTATCATGAAAATTAACTTCAACATCTTAAAAAAAGGATAATATAGAAATCAAAAAAGGGTTAGAACAATTTGTCCTAACCCTTTAAGAAAGAAGTGACCCACTAAGAAAAAAGCCGCTTCTATAAGGCTGTAAAAAGAGATTAATCTCTTATTTTTAATTATAATTATGGGTAAAAATAACATCAAGAAAATTGAAATAACCACAATATATAGAATAAATTATTTCTATATGCTACTAAACTTAGTTAAATCAGAAAATGAGCGTCTTTAGATTCCTAGATAATATTCCGACTGTTTTTTTCACAATTATTTGGATTGGATTACTCGGTGCAATTACTTTAGGGGCGCCATATATTTTTATTGAAGACATAAAAATTCTCATCACAATTAAAAATAATGTATTAGTTTCAAATTTTTCAGAGTTTTTAAATCCACATTTTATATTTCTAAATATTACATCAAAGCTTACGAACTTTTTTGGTTTTAATAATTACTTTCTATTTAGACTACCGAATTTTATATACTTAGGATTATTAATTTTGGTTACATATAAAATTATTAAATTAAAATTTTATGACCTCAGTTATTTAATGCCTCTTACAGCAGTGATGTTAAGTGGCACAATTTTAATTTCAATGACAACAATTGATGGTTCTCTTATTTCAGGCTTGGTTACTTTATTAATATTTTATTATTTATTAAAAATTTTCGATGATGAAAATTTTTATAATGTATTTTTTTTTATCTTATTTAGTTTAATTGCATTAATTCTCAATAATTTCTATTTTGTTATATTAATAACGTTTTTGATATTCGTAAAATTATTTAATTTAAAGCTAGAGAAAAAAAAACGTTTTAACTTAATTTCTTATCTAAGTTTTATTTATATATCATTTTTAGTTTTCCTGATTATTCAAGGTATTAACAAAACGGATTACTATTCCATACTTAATTTTGATCCAAATATTTTATTAAAGAAACTTTCAAAGAGTATTATTTTTTTGCTACCTTTATTAAGTTTGATAATTATCTCTATTTTTTATAATGTTATAAAAAGAATTAATTGGAATAAGGAATTAATTATATTCCTTTCTTTAATAATTCTTTGTTGGTTTATATTTATTTTTTCTAATAATTCAAATATATCGATTTTACTCTTTTTATTACCAATAATGTCTATTTATATTTTTAGAACACTAGAATTTGTAGAATTAAAATGGTCGAAAATAGTTTTAGTTACTCTTTTTATTATACCAGCAGGCATAATTTATTTCGATACCTCCCTTTATCAAAGTACCTCAGAGATACCTCAGATGAATTATATTTTCTATTTAATGATAATTTTTGTATCATTAATTAATCCAGTTTTTTCTCTGCAAGAAAAATCCTTAACCACAGTATATAAAATTATCTCATTTTCTTTGATTTTAGTTGTATTTCTCACTTCTGTCTTTTTTTATTTACAATATAAGAACAAAACATTGAGTCCTGTTATCTATGATACTTTAAAAAATGATTTAAATTGTGATATAAAAAAATCCGAATTTATATTGAAAGAAAATTATCCATTAGATTTAATGCTATTTTTTAGTAACAAAGTAAAACCAGACTATTTTTCAGAATGTCAAATAGAATTAAAATTTAGTCCTCTTGACACCACACCTATTGAGGATAGTGACTCAATAAATAAAACCATACTCGATATGACAACAAAATCATTCATTAATATCAACTTTAATAAATTATGACTTTTTTGAAACAATTAAACTCACAACAAAAAAGAATTAGTATTTATTTATTAATTGGAGCTTTTTTTTTCTTGCTATTTGATTACTCAGTAGCTTCATTTTTTGACAGTATTAATCATCAAACAAAGTCTCTTTTTGGAACACTTACTCACTTTGGCGACTCTTTATATTTTTTTGTACCTACTATTTTAATCTGGGGATTATTAAAAATTATTGAAAGTAAAAATCAGATTATGGAAACAATAGGTGATATGAGTCTATTCATTTTTTTAAATATATTATTAAGTGGCATAGTTACACAAATATTAAAACATATCTTTGGAAGACCACGACCAGTTTTATTTAATAATTTTGAATTAAAATCTTTAGACATAATACAATTTGACTCAAAGTGGCATTCATTCCCATCAGGCCATACTGCAACTATTTTTGCTTTTATTTTTTGTATGATATTTCTCTTTCCAAAAATCAAAAATATATTGATAACCATTGGAATAATTATTGCTTCTACAAGAGTCATAGTAGGCGCTCACTTTATTAGTGATATTTTTGGTGGTACACTTGTTGCATATCTTTCAACAATATTTATCTCAAAAAAACTAGCAAATAAAAATAAGCTGTTTATATCAGAAAATGACAAATTAATTCCGAACAATAATGTTCAAACAATTTCAAGTAACATTGCCAATTTTTATCAAAATATTTTCTCTCTTTACTTAAAATTTAATTTTTACTTTAAAACCCTTACCATAACTCTCCTACTTTCTATATTGTTTTTCATATTTCCCTCATTAGACATAACTGTGAGTGGCCTATTTTTTGGACAAGACGGCAAATTTATTGCTTCAGAGTCTGACTGGTTTATCTACTTTGTTCGGAAGATGTTGCTACCACTTATGGCTTTATTAGTATTCTTTATTCCTATAGCTGCAGTTTTCAAACAAATTTTTTACAAAGAAAAAATTTTAAAAGTTGCAGTCAGAGAGTGGGTTTATTTGTTTTCTTGTCTTATTATTGGTACAGGTATTGTTGTAAACTCTATATTTAAAAATTTGTGGGGTCGTGCAAGGCCAAATGATACTATTCAATTTGGAGGAGAAGAGCCATTTACCATTCCATGGTTAAATGTTGATTATTGTAGTAGCAATTGTAGTTTCGTTTCAGGTGACGTGTCTTTTTTTACGTTATCCTTGGCCTTACTGATTATATTCAATAAAACAACATGGAACACATTTGCATATGCTTCAATTCTTTTAATCTCATTATTAAGAATTATGGAAGGTGATCATTTTTTGAGTGATACGATTATGAGCTTTATAATCACATATGTAATAATTAAGGGGCTCAATGATATTTTTAAGAATTTTCCAGAGGATCTAAATTTAAATCAATTAAAAATACCCTCTTGGCTATCTCGAAAAAATTCTAATAAAAATTCATAATAATTTTATATACATAGATTTATATGTTATTCTATATTGTGAGATTTTTTTTTAGTCTATTTGTATCTATTTTATTTTACCCATTTTTATTATTCGCAGAAGATTTAATTCCCGAAAAATTCCATGGTACATGGAGCAATGATTGCTCAAAAGAACAAGATGTTTTTATTATTACTGAAAGCAGCTACTTCAATCTCTATGAAAGCCAGGATGAAATAGACGAGTATGCGTATTTTTATCTTCAGTTTTCTGACTCAAAGACATATAAAGATTGGATTTATCTGGATGGAGAAATATTTGAATTTAAAAATGTTTTTATAAAACTGAATGACGATATTTTAGAGGTTGTATTTGAAGAGCAAGATAATCTTGATGGATCCTATGATTTTTTAAATAATACAAACAACACTTTCACATATGCTAAATGTGACAACACGCCTGCTAGTTTAACTATATTATTTGGAGAGGTTTTATCATATATGAATTCAAAGGCATCTTTATCTTGCTCAAATTTCTCCAAGAATAAGGGAGAGTGCTTTGAAGATATTTTTAGTTTTTTAGATGTATCTGGTAATAAAGCACTTTCAAATGCTGAGATTAATAGAGCTTCTAAACTTTTAGTTTTTTTTAGTACAATAAATGGTCAAGAATTTGATGAGGCAGGAATGTTTGGAATAATTTCTAGTTACGCTATAACCCCGTTGCTCACTAGAGTTATTTTAAATAATTTTGATTTTGATAATAGCGCAGATCTCACACTAGAGGAAATACTTCAAGATAGAGAGGGTTTATTTGATTTAGATTTTAATGAAAATGATCAAATAGACATTGATAATCAAAAAATTAACGAGCAAATTAGAGACTTTATAAATAAACTCCAAGGTCTAGGGAATTTTTTATAAATTAGATTGGCGGTTCCGCAAGGATTCGAACCCTGACTAAATGATCCGAAGTCATTTGTGCTATCCGTTACACCACGGAACCAATTATTGATTTTATTAACTTTTTTATTAATTCATAGAGGATATATTTTTTTAAGGGACAAAAATGGGACATTGAAGATATAATTTTATCAATGAAAAAATTTTAGCTTAAATGTTAATATACCTTAATTTGATTTTGGCTTCAGATACTGATGTAATGCCCTATATAAAAATATGAAAATATCTATAATTATTCCTTGTTATAATGAAATAAATACGATTAATAAAATCAATCAAAATCTTAAGAAAGTATTTTCTGAATACGAATATGAAATTATTATTATCGATGACTATTCAATTGATGGTTCAAGAGAGTTTTTACAAAACAATTATTCAAAATCGATGAAGCATACTCTAATTTTTAATGAAAAAAACTTTGGTAAAGGATACTCCTTGAACATTGGTTTTCAAAAAGCATCTGGAGACATAATTTGTATCCAAGATGCAGATCTTGAGTATGACCCCAATGATTTAATTCCAATGATAAAATTGATCAAAGACAATAAAGCAGATGTAGTTTACGGATCAAGATTTAGAGGAAATGGACCAGTCAGAGCTAATTCATTTTTAAATAAATTTGCAAATTTTATAATAAGTTCCCTAACTAATATTTTTACAAATCTTTCACTTACAGATATTGAGTGCTGCTATAAGGTATTCAAGAAGTCTGATATTCAGAGGATTGATTTAAAAGAACACAGATTTGGTATAGAACCTGAACTGACTATTAAATTTTCAACTTTAAAATTAAGAATATTTGAAACTGGGATATCATATTTTGGAAGAACTAAACAAGAAGGAAAAAAAATTGGGTTAAAAGATGGATTTAGAGCAATTTATTGTATCTTCAAATACGGTATCTTTAAGTAGTATTATTGTAACATTATTAACCACTCTATCTATGTTTGGTTATTTATCTTTAAACCAAACATATTTCTTTGGTAAAAATAATAAAATTAATTATCTAAGCATTAAGTTAATAATATTATTTGCTTATGTTTTTATTTTTTTAGCAATTTGTAGCTTTTATGGCGCTATTACAAATCATTTTACATTTCTATTTTATTTTATTGGCCTTTTAATTTTTATTATTACATTTTTTAAAAGAAAGTTAGTTACGAATTTTAAATGGATAGTATTTTCTTTCATATTTGTCTTAATTTATTCAATCAATTCTGATGCTAACAATGATTTTATTTATCATTATGATCACATCAATTTATATAAAAATTACCCTATATCCCTTTTTGTAGAAAATATGTCTGATAGCAGAATAAAGTTTAACTCTGCGTATATCTTGCTTAATAGTGTCACTTATATACCACCACTAGAAATAACTATAAAATTTTTATCAAGTTTTATTCTATCCTTATTTATTATTGATATTAGGAATTTTTTATTAAAACAAGATATAAACTTATATCTAACAAAGTATCTGTCACTATTCATTTTAATTAGTGTGTTTATTACACTAAGTAAGTTTAAAAACATTGGAACTGACTATACTGCTCATCTATTTTACCTTTCACTAATAATTTTTTACTTAAATGTGTACAAGGCTGATATTAATTTTTTTAAATCAAAAAATTTTTTCTTAATATTATCTACAGCAATTTCAATGTTAATAGTTCTTAAGATCTCTATGATTTTGACCTCATTAATTTTAATTCATTACATTTCAATTATGGTCAACATAAGAAATTTCCAAAAAATTTTTAGTTTATTTATGATTATTCCATTATTAGTAATACTCTCATGGGTCTTTCAAAATCTTCAATTATCAAACTGTATTGTATATCCAATAAATAAACTTTGTTTGGTTAGTGAAAGTCAGATTGAGTCAATTGTTTTTGTAAATACTATAATAAGTCTTTACGCCAAAGATATAGTAATTAATTACCATGGTATGGATCTATCCGAATTAATTAAACTAAATTCTATCTCATCTTGGTTCAAAATCTGGTTTTTCAATGGTTTCTTAGAGGTTCTAGAAAAATTCATACCAATACTAATAATATTCAACTTATCAATTTATAAATTTATCACAAAAAATACATTACAGAGTATCAAAAAAGAATTTATAAAATTCAATCTATTATTTATCATTATAATTTTTACATGCGTATTAGTGTGGTTTTTTCAAGCTCCATCTTTTAGATTTGGATTTTCGTTTTTAGTTTTATTATTTTTTTTTATAAATATTTACTTTTTAAAAATTATAAATTTTGATATTTCACACAAAATAACAAGTCAATATTTGAATAAATTATTTAATATATTCTTAGTATTATTTATATTTTATCAATTGATTAGGATTTATAAATATTGACATTTGTGTTATGAATAAACAATGATCATTTCCAAATCAATTTTTTATATTCTGACAGGTTGGACTTGTGCAATAAATATATATAAATTTTTTTACAAAAAAAAATTAAATAGTTTTTATAAAAATAATAATCAACAAAACGAAAGTCAATTAAATGAGATGAAGTCACATTATGAAAAGGCAAATAAATTAGGAAAAGTTTTTTTGACTCTGTGGTGTTTATCTGCGATTTGGTTTTTTTATAGTATCAATGCTTGAAAATAATGATCAATCCCGTATTTGAGAAAAAAAAACATCTGAGGTGGGAGTATAGAATTTACACTCAATATTTAGATGATGAGCAATTAGAGTCAGAAAATGATTGGCTAAACAAGGGTGGTAAAGAGGGCTGGGAGTTGGTCAATGTTATTAAAGATAAATCTGATATCCCATCAAAAAACAAAATGATTTATTACTTTAAGAGAGAAAAAATATCTTAAGTACCTCTAGAATATTTTTAGATTTAATGAATGAATATAGATATTTAATATTTGGAATAGTTATAATTATTATAACTTATGTATTGTATTTAGGTCTGACTACTTAATGTTCCAATACAACTTCAAAATATATTATGAAGACACAGACTCTGGTGGAGTTGTATATTACGCAAATTATTTAAAATTTATTGAGAGAGCCCGTACTGAAATCATCAATGAATTGGGATTTACACTTAATTCTTTATTGAAAGATCATGATCGACTTTTTTTAGTAAACAAGATTGAATGTGATTATATTGAGTCATGCAAACTAGAGGATCAATTAACTGTTAAAAGCAATATTTTGTCTCTTAAAAATGCATCATTTGAGCTCGAACAAAATATTTACAAACAAAATAATATTATTTTTAAATCAAAAATTTTGATGGTTTGTGTCAATTCTCAAGGGGCCCCAAGTAAAATACCAGATGATCTTCAAAGATTAATGAAAAACAAAGATGGATAAGTTATTTGAGCCAAGTAGGAAATTTATTAAATCTACAAATCTTTTTAAATTTCAGACATATTTAGAACAAAAACTTTCTAAAAAATTTTTAAATTATAACAAGCTTTGGTTATGGACTAATAAGAACCCTGGAGAGTTTTGGGAGTCTATAGTTGAGTATTTTAATATCGACCTTGAAAGGAAAAATTTTTTTAAAGTTTACAAAAAAAAATCTTTTTGGAATTCAATTTTCTTTGATAATAGTAATCTTAATTATTACGATTTAATCTCTAAAAATAATTCATCAGATTTGGCCATTGAATTTATTGGAGAAAACAAATTCAGTGAAAAAATTATTTATAGTGATTTAAATAATAGAATTAATGCATTAAGTAATTTTTTTAGAGATAAAGGTATTAAAAAAGGTGATGTAATTGTTGGATATCTGCCAAATATACCTGATACAATAATAAGCTTCCTTTCAGCAGCAAAAATTGGTGCAGTTTGGTCTTCTTGCTCTGCTGACTTTGGAACACAAGCAGTGATTGACAGATTTTCCCAGCTTAAGCCTAAGCTTTTAATTGTTGCTGACTATTATTTTTATAATGGCAAGAAATTTCAATATGCAAAAAACTTAAGAACATTAAAAGCAAATTTAAATAATCCACTAATTTTAAAAACTAGCTATCCTTCAAAAAATAATACCTCTGAATTAAAAAAAATTTACAATCAAAAAAAATATTCAAAACTAAATAAAAATATATCATTGAGCTTTAATCATCCGCTATATGTTTTATTTTCTAGTGGAACGACAGGGCTCCCCAAGTGTATTACGCACGGCCACGGAGGCTCACTCCTTCAACATTTAAAAGAACTAGCATTACATACAAATGTTAAATCTGAAGATAAAATGCTTTTCTTAACTACTTGCGGGTGGATGATGTGGAACTGGACAGTTTCAAACTTACTACTGGGTTCCTCAATCGTTCTTTATGATGGCTCCCCATTTTATCCAAATATAAATCGAGTTATCAATATTACAAAAGATACTAATTCAACAATGCTAGGTGCGGGAGCAAAAGTTTATGAAACTATCCAGAATAATTATAAATCAAATAAAAAAGATATTTTAAAAAAAATTAATTGTTTTATATCAACTGGCTCTCCTCTAAGTCCAGACACTTTTAAGTTTATTAATAAAAGTTTAAATTCAAAATCTTTTATACATTCGGTGAGTGGCGGTACAGACATAGTTTCGTGTTTTATGTTAGGAATACCAACTTTACCTGTCTATTCAGGTGAAATTCAAGGACCGGGCTTGGGCATGGATATTGATGTTTTCAATGATAATGGCAAGCCAACCAAAAAGACAGGAGAGCTAGTTTGCAAGACCCCTTTCCCCTCTAAGCCTATCTACTTTTGGAATGACAGATTGAATGATAAGTATAAATCCGCATATTTTAAAAAATTTCCAAACATATGGTCTCATGGAGATTATGTGAAAAAAACCAAAAATGGAGGTTATGTAATCTTTGGAAGATCAGATGCTACTTTAAATCCAGGTGGTGTCAGAATAGGAACAGGTGAAATATATAGTTGCTTAAAAAAATTTCATTGGATTGAGGACTGTTTGGCAACAGGTTATTTGACTAAAAATGATGAAAAAATTGTCCTTTTTTTGAAATTGTTAAACACAAAAATTAATGTTGATTTTAATACAATATTAAAAAAACACCTAAAGACATCGCTTAGTCCAAGGCATGTTCCATGGAAAATATTTATAGTTAAAGACATTCCAAGAACAAAAAGTGGTAAAAACTCTGAAATACTTGTCAAAAAAATTATCAATAATGATAAAGTGCAAAACTTGGGATCGTTGGCAAATCCTGAGTCAGTAATTGAATACAGAAAGATAAATATTAATGAGTAATGTTTTTATAATCGATGCAGTTAGAACACCAATAGGAGCTTATTTAGGTAATTACAAAAAAACTGAGTCAGTAGAATTAGGAACCACTTGTCTCAAAGAATTAATTGATAGAAATAAAACAATCAATACGAAAGAAATTGAGGGGCTAATTTTAGGACAAGTATTAACTAGTGGACTAGGAATGAATACAGCAAGGCAAGTTGCATTAGGTTCCGGAATGCAGCAGACATCCTTTGGTTATGTAGTAAATCAAGTTTGTGGAAGTGGTATGAGAGCTACAATAGATGGTTCATCTAAAATTTATTCCGGAGAGTCAAATTTATTAATTGTTGGTGGTCAAGAAAGTATGTCTAGAGCACGCCATGCGTATTTAAGTAGAACTGGAGAAAAAAAATTAGGTAATAATATTTTTATAGACACTTTAGTTAACGATGGATTAACTGATGCTTTTTCAAAAGAACATATGGGTATAACAGCTGAAAACGTTTCAAGAAAATACAATGTTACAAGACAAGACCAAGATCAATTTGCTTATCAGTCTTATCTAAAAACTTACAAGGCAATTAAAAATAATTACTTCAAAAACGAATTGATCAAAACACCTCTCAAAGATGAAGTTCGAAAAGATACGACTTTGCCTAAATTAAGCCAATTAAAAGCTGTTTTTAAAAAATCTGGAACAGTTACTGCTGGAAATGCTTCTTCATTAAATGATGGAGCTAGTTTTTTGGTTTTAGCTTCTGAAAAATATGTAACTTCAAACAAAATTAAACCAATAGCAAAAGTACTATCTTGGGCGTCCTCGGCGGGTAATCCTGATTATATGGGTATTACTCCAATTACAGCTATACAGAAATTAATGAAGAAAATGAGTGTAAATATTAACTATTTTAACTTGGTTGAGGTCAATGAGGCGTTTGCTGCAACTTCAGTTGCTGTCCAAAGATCTTTAAAGATTGATCCAAGTAAATTAAATATTGCTGGGGGCGCTATCGCATTAGGACACCCTATTGGCTGTTCAGGTGCAAGAATTATCACAACCTTGTCTCACCAACTCAGAAGAACAAAACAAAAGTTTGGTGTTGCAAGTATGTGTATTGGTGGTGGTCAAGGTTTAGCAATTGCTATTGAAAATCTCAAATAAAAAATCTAAGTGAGTGTTTCTCTTAAAGCTGCTATATTTTTATGTTTTGCCTCCTTATTTTGGTCAGGTAATTTTATAGTAGGAAGATTATCCTCAGTTGAGGAATTAGTATCACCGCTATCATTATCTTTTTACAGATGGGTAATTGCTTTAATAATTCTAACTCCCTTTTGTTTAAAAAATGCTTTAGTCGACTTACCCCTTTTAAAAAAACAACCAGGAATGGTTTTTCTGATAATTTTAACTGGTCCAACACTATTTAACACATTAACTTATATTGGTCTAACAGCGACAACTGTTATTAATTCTTTATTAGTTATTTCGACAACACCAATGTTGATAATCCTTTTAAATAAATTGATTTATAAAAATCAAACAAATTTTTTTCAAATGCTAGGTGTCATTTTATCTCTTATTGGTGTTAGCTATGTTATAACAAAAGGTAACTATCAAAATATATTTGACTCAAAATTTTACTCTGGAGATTTATTTATTCTACTTGCTGTTATATCTTGGGCATTATATTCAATATTTTTAAAAAAAAATGAAACAGGTGTTTCAGGATTTAGTTTTTTATATTTATCATTTGTATTTACAGTAATCTTACTTTTACCTGTTTATTTATATGACGTTATAATTCAAAATAATTTCATAGCATTTGATCATAAAACCTTATTAGTAATTGGCTATACCGGAACTTTTCCTAGCATCTTGTCATATATTTGTTGGAATACTGGTGTAGCTTTGATTGGCCCAAATAAATCAGGTCCTTTTCTACACTTAATGCCTATATTTGGTGGAATTCTTGCATATTTAGTCTTTCAAGAAACATTACAGAGTTATCATTACGCTGGAATTTTATCTGTGATTGTTGGTATAATGATAGCTAATAAAAAATAATTAATTATTTCTAATATAGGAGGGGAATATTTATGGCAAAAAAGAAGACGAATAATAAGACCATGAAAAGAAGAAATTTCCTTAAAGGCGCAGGTGCTGCAGCACTGGGCGCCGCAGCAGTTTCTTCATTTCCAGCACCAGCAATATCAGGTGGACACATGGAATGGATTGCATGTTCTGCTTTTGGTAAAGCAGGAGGTCTTGGTAAAGCAATAGATAGATTTGCAAGTTACGTTAACAATGCTTCTGATAAATTAAAAATAACTGTTTATCATGGTGGCGAATTAGTACCACCACTTGAGTCATTGGACGCAGTAAGATCTGGAGCCGCTCAAATGGCTTATGGTGCAGGTTATTATTGGACGAACATTAGTATGGCTCCATCATTTTCTGCAGCTTTACCTTTTGGTTTAACTGCTCAAGAACAAAATGCATGGTGTTACTATGGTGGAGGAATTGAAGCAGCAGACAAAGCTTATAATGCTATCGGTGTAAAATTTCTTCCAATGGGTAATACTGGTAACCAGATGGGTGGTTGGTTTAATAAAGAAATTAATTCTCTTGCAGACTTTGAAGGTCTAAAAATCAGAATGCCTGGTCTTGGTGGAGAGGTATTAAAATCTTTTGGCGCTAATACAGTTCTTTTGGCTGGAGCGGATGTGCTTCCATCACTTGCCTCAGGTGCGATTGATGCAACAGAATGGATTGGTCCTGCAGCTGACTTAGGTAAAGGATTACACCAAGCAGCTAAGTATTACTATAACCCAGGATGGCATGAGCCAGCAACTATATTAGATTGTTCAATAGATATGTTTGAGTGGGAAAAACTTGATGATGCAACTAAAGAGCTAGTCACAATAGCAACTAAGGCAGTAAACATGGAAGTTTTATCTATGTTCCAAGCTGCAAACGATAGTTCGTATCAAAAACTTATTAATGAACATGGTGTACAAATGAGACAATTACCAGATCCAGTTATGAATGCACTGGGTCAAAGGGCAGGAGAGGTTTGTAGCTCAATAGCAGCGGAAGACCCTGTTTCTCAGGCTCTTTTCTCACATATTGTTGAATTTAGATCATCAATTCTTAGATGGACAAATACATCTGAAAAAGAGTACATGAGAGTAAGAAGTCTCCCATTTACTTATCCATCAGCATAAATACAAAATTAAAATCATCCCCGATACCTATTCGGGGATGATCTATCTATCAGAACATTTTATTTGGCAACCAGGTTGCTATTTCAGGATAAAAACCAACAATTAATATAGCTAATACCTGAATTCCAATGAAGGGAATTACCCCTCTGTACATGTTTCTAGTTTTAATACTACTTGGGGCCACTCCTCTTAAAAAAAACAAAGAAAATCCAAAAGGAGGTGTTAAAAAACTAGTTTGTAAATTAAGTGAAATAAGAATACCTAACCATAATGGGTCTGCCCCGTTTGCAATTAATATTGGACCAACTAATGGAACGATGACAAAAATTATTTCGATATAGTCTAGGAAAAAACCTAATAGAAAAATTACTATCATTACTAAAATGAGTGCTGCGTAAAGCCCACCAGGTAGAGTTCCAAGAAAATGCTCTATCATTTCATCACCACCAAAACCACGAAACACAAGAGAAAACATTGAGGCACCAATTAAAATTACAAATACAAATGAACTAAGTTTTACAGTTCCTAAAGCTGTCTCTTTAATATTCTTGAAATTTAATTCACCCTTTAATAGTGCAATTATTGCAGCTCCAACAGCTCCAACTGATGCAGACTCTGTGGGGGTAGCTATTCCAAATAAAATTGAGCCTAAAACTAGCACAATAAGAGTTATGGGAGGCACAACTGATTTAGCAGCTTCGATGTATATCTCAGTTCTTGACTTTGTAGTTTTAACAGGCGGACAACTTAATGGGTTTATTCTAGCGTAAATGAAAATAAAAATTATAAATAAGACTACTAACATCAATCCAGGTAGAATAGCACCAGCAAATAAATCAATTGCTGTAACTGGATCTGGAGCCAAATTACCAACTAACATCGCTGCTTCTTCATTTGCGCCTTGTAAAATTGTAGCCAGTAAAACTAAAACAATTGAAGGAGGAATTATTTGTCCTAATGTACCAGCGGCACAAATAGTACCAGTTGCTATTTTCTGATCATAGCCAGCCTTCATCATTGAGGGCAAAGATAACATTCCCATTGTAACAACTGTTGCACCGACAATGCCTGTTGATGCAGCTAACAACATACCCACTATTACAACTCCTATTCCAAGACCTCCTTTAGTAGTCCCAAAAAGTTCACCAATTGAATGTAATAGTCCGGCTGCAATTTTTGTTTTTTCTAACATTATTCCCATAAAAATGAATAGGGGCACAGCCACAAGGGGCTCATTAATCATTGTTCCAAAAATGCGTTGAGGAAAAAATCCTAGCATTCTGAAATTAAATATTTCCAGAGCATCTCCTAAAAATCCAAACAGAAGAGCTGTTCCAGCGAGTGTAAAAGCAACGGGAAAACCGAAAAGTAATAACCCCAATGTTGTTACAAACATTACAATTGCTAAAATTTCAGGACTAATCATGATTTATTATCAGAAAAATGATAGTTTGAAAGTGTTAGTATTGATTTAATTACATTAGAGACTAATTGAAGAAATAAAACTAAACAAAACCATAGAATTGCACTTTTTAAAATATATAAAGCAGGCATACCGCCCGCTTCTCTGGAAACCTCTCCCATAAAAAAAGATCTATATACAAAGGGATAGCTGTAATTCCAAATAATATATAAAAAAGGTAGAAGTAAAAAAATATTTCCAAATAGATCTACAGTAGCTTTATATTTTTTTGATGCCTCTCGGTAAAAGACGTCTATTCTGACATGTTCATTTGCTAAATAAGTGAAACCAGCACCCAACATGAAAACAAAACTATGAAGCCAAACATAAACTTCTTGCATCCATATAAATCCAATATTGAACCCATATCTTAAGACGACAACAGTGAATACAACTATGACCATAGAGAAAACAAAAAAAGCACATAGATATCCTATAAATGTATTAAATCGATCAATAAATTTGGATAATTGTGCTAAAACAGACATAGCAGCAGATTATATATAGACAATAGACATATTAAAGAGAGTATATTGATAGGTCGTGGTGCCAACTTTATATGAATAAAGCTTTCTCATGCGGGGTGAGATTCGGCACATTTAAACAAAATGTTCACGACCTAATTAGATTTTAGTTGAATGTAGGGCATTTATAGACCCTTAATTTTAATTAATGGTTAATTTGATTAACATTTTTTCCACAGCCTTATTTATTCAAGTAACGCATGAATTAATAAAATAATAGTTTTTTACTATAAGACATTTTTAAATATATTGCCTTTCTATGGCTCCATTATCACCCCATTTGCAAATATATAGGCCTTTTTTGACCATGGTATTTTCTATCTCCAGCAGGATAGGAGTAATTGCATTTGCGTTTTCTTTGCCTTTTTTTTCAATTTGGTTAGGAAGCTTAAATTTTCTCCCTCAACTTAATCAAGTATTAACATTTATGATAAACTTGCTGCCTATAAAACTGATATTTGTCTTTTGGTTTTTTATTTTCAATCATCACTTGTTAAACGGTTTTAAATATTTCTTATGGTCATTTTCAATTGGAATGGATCTTAAAAATGTCTACTTAGTGACATATCTTATCTTAGTAGCAAATATTATAATGACTTTGATTTTTACTTGGATGATATTTTAATGAAAGCTTCTCAAAAATGGAAAATAGAAAGAATTTTATATCTAGCGCTAATTCCTATTAGCTATTGGTTTATTTTATTTTTTTTAAGTTCTTACTCCGATGTAAATTCTCTCAATATCTCATTATCTACTAACACTAATAAGATTTTATTATTAATTTTTTTTATCATATCAATGCTTCATATTAGAATTCAACTGGGCAAAGTTTATGAGGATTATTTTCAATTAAGTAAAATGAAACTTTATTCTTTAATAACAGACAGCATTATTGGTATTTCGTTCCTCTTCTTTTTACCGGTGTTATTTATTTAATATGTATACAGATCATAAATTAGATGTAGTTGTATTAGGTGCAGGCGGAGCGGGCTTGAGAGCAGCTTTGGGTTGCTCTGAACAAGGCCTAAAAACTGCATGTGTCTCAAAAGTTTACCCTACAAGAAGTCATACTGTTGCAGCCCAAGGTGGAATTGGAGCTGCCTTAGCTAATATGGGCGAGGATAGCTGGCAGTGGCATATGTTTGACACTGTAAAAGGATCAGACTGGTTGGGTGATCAAGACAGTATTGAGTATTTATGTTCAAATGCAGTCGACTCTATTGTTGAGCTTGAACATTATGGTATGCCATTTTCAAGAACAGATGATGGTAAGATTTATCAAAGACCTTTTGGTGGCCATATGACAAAAAATGGTAAAGGCGAGCCAGCAAGCCGAGCTTGCGCTGCAGCTGATAGGACCGGCCATGCATTACTCCATACTCTGTATCAACAAAGCCTCAAAAATAACGTTGATTTTTATAACGAATTTTTCGCTATAGACTTATTAAAAGATGACAATGATACAATTTGTGGTCTTTTAGCAATTAGTATAGAGGACGGAACATTGCATCGTTTTATTTCAAAAATGACAATTCTCGCAACTGGGGGTTATGGAAGAATTTTTCAATCCTCAACAAGTGCCCATATTTGCACTGGTGATGGAGCAGGCATAGCGTTGAGAGCCGGTCTTCCTCTATCTGATATGGAGTTTATTCAATTTCATCCAACAGGAATATATGGTGTGGGTGTTT
Organism: uncultured Alphaproteobacteria bacterium; assembly: GCA_902617515.1. Lineage (GTDB taxonomy): Bacteria > Pseudomonadota > Alphaproteobacteria > HIMB59 > HIMB59 > HIMB59. The sequence goes on along the minus strand of CACMWX010000008.1, from coordinate 14,162 downwards.
TAATTTCAGAAGCAGCTAGAGGTGAAGGAGGCATTCTTAAAAACAACGAAGGTACAAGGTTTATGTTAGAATATGCACCGAATGCAAAAGATCTTGCTGCTAGAGATGTTATATCAAGATTCATAAGTAAAGAGATTAGTGCAGGTAGAGGATGCGGACCTAACAAAGATTATATAAATCTCCATTTGGAACATCTTGATGCTGATATGCTTGCAAAAAGATTACCTGGTATTTCTGAGTCAGTTAAAGCCTTTTGTGGAAGAGATATTTCAAAAGAGCCAATCCCAGTAATTCCAACTGTTCATTATTGTATGGGTGGAATTCCTACAAACTTTAAAGCAGAGGTTTTGAAACCAAATGACTCTAATACAGAAGAAGTCTGTGAGGGACTAATGGCTATCGGAGAAGCTGCATGCGCTTCAGTTCATGGAGCTAATCGGCTTGGAACAAATGCTTTAGCTGAGCTAGTAGTTTTTGGAAGGGGCGCAGCAATTCAGGCTGGCCAAGTTATTGATACCAAAGAGTCATTGAGAACCCCATCTCTATCGCAAACAAATTCTATCATAGAGAGATTAGAATCCATTAAAAGTAACAAAGGTGATGTTTCAGTTGGTGAGCTAAGAGAGAGGATGCAAAAGACTGTTCAAAAAAGATTTGGTGTTTACAGAGAAAGTGAAACTTTGAAATTAGGCAATGATGAATTAGCCTCAATGTCACAAGATTTAAAACATATTAAAGTCAAAGATCAGTCAGATGTTTTTAATACAGATTTAGTTGAAGCTTTAGAACTACATAATTTAATGCAAGTTGCTGGAAGTGTTGGTGTTTCTGCTGAGCAAAGAACTGAAAGTAGAGGTGCTCACGCTAGAGAGGACTTTCCAGACAGAGATGATGAAAATTGGTTAAAACACACTCTTTTTTGGGGTGATGTCACTGATTATAAAGTCACCCATAGACCAGTGAGAATGACTACACTGAGTAATCAAATCTCTGTCATCCAACCACAAGTAAGGGTTTATTAAATGGTACAACTTACTCTTCCAAAAAACTCAGTTCCAGTTAAAGGAAAATCTTATTCCAATGTCGATCTCATTGACGAGCAATCTCAACAAAATCATGATATCCGAATTATAAATGTTTATAGGTGGTCTGGTGATGAAAATACCCCTCCTCAAATCGATCGATTTGAAATTGATGTAGCTAAAGCAGGAACAATGGTTCTAGATATATTAAATAAAATTAAAGCTGAAGTTGATCCAAGTTTAACTTTTAGAAAATCTTGTAGAGAAGGTGTTTGTGGATCATGTGCAATGAACATAGATGGAGTAAATACACTTGCATGTCAAAAACATATAGAAGAGTGTTCGGATGAAATAAATATTTATCCTCTTCCTCATATGAAGGTTTTAAAAGATCTAGTGGTTGATTTAAAAAAAGCATTTGAACAATTTAAATCTATAAAACCATGGTTAAATAAAAATTCCCCAAATAATAAACGTGAAAACTTACAGTCAGTCGAAGACAGAGATAAGTTAGATGGTAAATGGGAATGTGTTATGTGTTTCTCATGTAGTACTTCTTGTCCTAGTTATTGGTGGAATGAGGATAAATATTTAGGACCAGCTGTATTGCTTCAAGCAAATCGCTGGATACAAGATAGTAGAGATGAAGAAAAAAAAGAAAGGTTGAATGAATTAGATGATAGTTTTAAACTATATAGATGTCATTCGATTATGAATTGCACGAACTCTTGTCCGAAAGGATTAAATCCAGCTAAAGCGATAGCTGAAATAAAACATGAAATATCCAAAATGGATAATAAGTGAATAAAATATCATTAATTGGTGCTGGAAATATTGGAGGCACACTCGCACATTTATTAGCTTTAAAAAAACTCGGTAATATAACTCTTATTGATGTTGTTACCGGGATGCCTCAAGGAAAAGCTTTAGACCTTAGTCAATCATCAGCAGTCGAAGGTTTCACAGGGTCAATAGAGGGTACCAATGACTTTTCAAAAATGAAGGGATCTGACGTTATCATCATAACTGCTGGCTTACCCCGTAAACCTGGAATGAGTAGAGATGATTTACTTGAGATTAATGGAAAAATAATAAAAAAAATTGCACTAGATATAAAAAAATATGCTCCTAAAGCATTTGTTATTTGTATTACAAACCCACTAGATGCGATGGTATACGTTCTCCAGAAATATTCCAAACTACCCAAAAACATGTGTGTGGGCATGGCGGGAGTGTTGGACTCCTCCCGAATGAAATACTTCTTATCAGATGCTTTGAAGGTATCCGTGAATGATGTTGAAACATTTGTATTAGGAGGCCATGGAGATGACATGGTGCCTTTAATTAATTACACAACAATAGGAGGTGTCTCTTTAATCGATTTTATAAAGCTTAAAAAATTCCCTTATTCAAAAATTGAAAAAATAGTCGATCGAACAAGAATGGGCGGTGGAGAAATCGTGAAGTTATTAAAAAATGGATCAGCTTTCTACGCACCTGCTAGTTCGGCAATTCAGATGGCAGAAGCTTTTTTATTAAATCAAAAAAAACTTTTACCTTGTGCTGCTTATATCAATGGCCAATATGGCCATAAAAATATGTATATGGGAGTACCTACAATTATTGGAAATAAAGGAATTGAAAAAATTATTGAGGTAAAACTTACAGCCAAAGAGAAATTAATGTTAAAAAAATCTGTCAAATCTGTGCAGGGTCTAGTATCAGCTGTTGATAAGCTTTTATGATCAAAAATCAAATGACATCTTTATTAGATAGGCGTATACATAAACCTATTAATGAGATCTTATAATTCATTTCTCACAACTAATAATGCCTCTCAAGTAATAGCGATATATAGAGATTTTATTAAAGACCCAAGTCTTGTTGACAAGAGCTGGCATGAATTCTTTAAGGCTCTCGCTCCAGAGGAGATCTCTATTCTAGCTGACTATCAAAAAATAAATTGGTCACAGACCTCAAGAGACATTGATTTTAATCAGATTTCCCTTGATCAGGCAATTACTGACTCTCTTCGACTTGTAATGATGATAAGAGCTTACAGAGAGATAGGGCACCTTATAGCTGATCTTGACCCTTTAGGTTTAATGGCAAAGAACAATCCATCAGGTTTAGATCCCGAGTATTACGGTTTTCAAAAAAAAGATTATGATCGAAAAATTTTTCTATTTGGATATTTAGGATTTCAGAAAGCTACTGTACGTGAAGTTTTTGAAAAACTTCAAAGCATCTATTCTGGCACCTTGGCAATTGAATACAAACATATTCAGTCTGCCGAAGAATACAAATGGCTGAAGGATAGAATAGAAGAAAAAAAAGATATGCAATTAACCCCTAAGGGGAAAAGGACAATCTTGGAGAGATTAATTACAGCAGAATATTTTGAAAAGTTTCTAGATACAAAGTACAGAGGTACCAAAAGATTTGGACTTGAAGGAGCTGAGTCTACAATACCAGCGCTTGAACAGATTTTAAAAAGATCCTCAGAATATGGTGTAGAAGATTTTTCCTTTGCATGCGCCCACAGAGGAAGACTAAATATATTAGCTAACATAGTAAAAAAACCTCATGTTCAAATTTTTGGAGAATTTATCCATGGAGGCGAGAATGCCCTCAGTGATCAGGGCTCTGGTGATGTTAAATATCATTTAGGTGCAAGTTCTGATAGAAGTTTTGGAGGTAAGATTATTCATGTGAGTATGGCAGCTAATCCCTCTCACTTAGAAGCGGTAAATCCAGTTGTAGCCGGCAAAATAAGAGCTAAACAAACAATCATTCAAGACAAAAATAATACAAAAGTTTCAGGTCTACTAATTCATGGAGACGCAGCAATTGCTGGACAAGGTATTGTTGCTGAAACCTTTACTATGTCACAATTAAACGGCTACAGAATTGGCGGACTAATTCACTTTATTATTAATAATCAAATTGGATTTACAACTAGTCCTCAATATAGCCGATCTGCGCCTTACTCCTCAGAGATAGGAAAAATTGTTCAATCCCCAATATTTCATGTAAATGGAGATGACCCAGAGGCTGTTGTTTTAGCCTCAAGAGCTGCAACAGAATTTAGAAACACATTCAAAAAAGATACACTTGTCGATATGTTTTGTTACAGAAAACATGGACATAACGAGGGTGACGAGCCCTCTTTCACTCAACCATTGATGTATCAAACTATAAAAAAGAAAAAAACAGTTGCCAGTATTTATGCAGATAAACTTATAAGCCAAGAAGTAGTAAATACAAAACAGGTAGACTTCATCAAAGACAGAATATGGTCTGATCTCGAGAAGAAATTTGAAAAAGCAAAAAACTATAAATTAAAAACAAAATCTTGGATGGGTGGACAATGGAGTGGATTAAGTCTTGCACCAAAAGATCCACTTAGAAGAGGTAGAACAGCTGAGTCAGAAAAATCCTTAAAGGAAATTGGCACAAAAATTTCACAAATACCTAAAGGATTTAATCTTCATCCGAAATTAGAAAAATTTAATAAATCTCGATTAACTTCAATAAAATCAGGGAAGAATATTGACTGGTCTTTTGCTGAGGCTTTAGCATTTGGAGCATTGTTAAAGGAAGGGTATAGAGTGAGACTTGCAGGTCAAGATTCTGGAAGGGGAACTTTCAGTCAGAGACACTCAGTTTTTTATGATCAAAAATCAGAAGAGAGATATATTCCACTCAATCACATTGCTAAAAATCAAAAACAGTTTGAAGTAATTGATAGTTTTCTCTCTGAATTAGGTGTCCTAGGTTTTGAATATGGGTACTCATTAGCAGACCCAAATACTTTGGTTTTATGGGAGGCCCAATTTGGAGATTTTGCCAACGGTGCCCAAATTATTATTGACCAGTTTATTGCTTCAAGTGAGAGAAAATGGATGCAAATGAGTGGATTAGTTATGCTATTACCTCATGGTCATGAGGGTATGGGTCCTGAACACTCCAGTGCAAGAATAGAAAGGTTTCTTCAAATGGCAGCAGAAGATAACGTTCAGATTGTAAATTGCACCACTCCTGCGAGCTACTTTCATGCTTTGAGAAGGCAAATACATAGAAATTTTAGAAAACCACTAATAGTATTTACTCCTAAATCCACACTGCGCCATCCAAATAATGTATCGTCTATTAGTGAATTTACTGGACGCTCATCTTTTCATCGCCTTATTGAAGATGAAATCAAAAACCCAAAAAGGATAATTTTCTGCTCTGGAAAAATATTTTATGAATTAGATGATTTTAGAACAAAGAATAATATTAAAGATGTAAAAATAATTCGTATTGAGCAAATTTATCCATTTCCATTTGATGCCATAGGAGAGGTTATATTAAAACATAAAGAAAGTGACATTTTATGGGTTCAAGAGGAGCCAAAAAATATGGGAGCATGGAGTTTTGTTAAAAGTCGTATTAGACATGTTTTAGTAAAAAATAATTTAACCAAAAAAGTTCATTACGTGGGAAGACGCCCTGCAGCAGCTCCTGCTACAGGCATATCAAAAAGACATAGTACTAATCAGCAACTAATCAAAGAATTAGCTCTTAAATCATCACTAAAACGTGTTATAAAAGAAAGAAGTGGTGTCAGTTTTATGAAATTTAAAAACTTACCGAAAGAGTAATGAAAAACATAACAGTACCTGAGCTTGGAGAGTCGATCATTGAAGGCACGCTTACATCTTGGTTGATCAAAGAGGGAGATAGCTTTAAGTCTGGCGATAATTTAGCTGAAATTGAAACAGAGAAAATCACAATTGAAATTCCTGCTCAAACCTCTGGAAAATTAACAAAGATAATAACCCCAGAGGGATCTACTGTGAATGTTGGTCAATCTATTGCTGAAATATCAGAAAATACGACTACTGAACAAAAGACTAAACCAGAGACAAGTCAAATCGAAGAAATAAATGAAGAAAAACAAACAATTGACCCATCTAATGTCTCTAAAGTTAGCGAAAATCAAACAAAAACTCCAGCTAAGGTAGTTGATCTCCCAAACTTCGACAAAGATGACTCTAAGTTAGATGAAAAAACTATCCCAATGTCAAAATTAAGGCAAACAATTGCGAGAAGGTTAAAAGAAGCTCAAAATACAGCTGCCATTCTCACAACATTTAACGAAGTCGATATGTCAGCAATTATGTCTCTTAGAAAAAAAGAACAAACAAGTTTTCAAAAAAAACATGGTGTAAAACTTGGCATTATGTCTTTTTTTGTTAAAGCTTGCACAAAAGTTTTAAAAGAAATACCAGAGATTAATTCAGAAATTCATGAAGATAAAATAATATATAAAAACTACTTTGATATAGGTATTGCAATTGGATCTGAAAAGGGGCTTGTTGTTCCAATAATTAGAAATGCTGGAGATTTATCAAATGCAGAAATTGAAAAGTATATTATTGAATTATCTGAGAAAGCAAATTCAAATAAACTTTCCATGAGTGATTTATCAGGAGGAACATTCTCAATTACAAATGGAGGAATATATGGTTCTATGATGAGCACCCCAATTATCAACCCACCTCAAAGTGCTATATTAGGTATGCACTCAATAATTGATAGACCTATCGCTGTAAAAAAGAAGATTGTTATAAAACCAATGATGTATATTGCATTAAGTTATGACCACAGATTAATAGATGGTAAGCAAGCAGTAACTTTTTTAGTTAGACTGAAAGAACTGTTAGAAAATCCAAAAATTATTTAATTTTTTAGAATATTTTTTAAAACAAAATTTAATATGCCGTCTGCTTTATAATATTGTAGCTCATTGATAGTATCAATTCTTAAAATACAATCTATTTTTATATTTCTCAAATTGTTTTGAATAATGACTTCTAATTCTTGTAAAGGCTTCAGGTCTTCAGTAAGTTTTATATTTATTAAATCAGACGATTGAATATTTAAATCATTTATTGTGTGACTTTTAAGTTGAATAGGCAGAACTCCCATTCCAACCAAATTTGATCGGTGTATTCTTTCAAAACTTTCAGCAATAACTGCCTTAATACCTAATAACTTCGTACCTTTTGCAGCCCAATCACGCGATGATCCAGTTCCGTATTCTTCTCCTGCAAAAACAACAACATTTTCAGACCTTTTTGCATACTCCATAGCAACATCATAAACACTCATTTTTTTCTTATCAGGTTCTAAAATTGAGTATCCGCCCTCAACGTTTGATAGCAGTTGGTTTTTAATTCTTATATTGGCAAAAGTACCCCTGACCATTACTTCATGATTGCCCCTTCTAGCACCATATGAATTAAAATCATTTTGACGTATTTGCCTTTCCATGAAGTAGTTGCCAGCAGGACTATCAACTTTAATAGCCCCTGCAGGTGAAATGTGATCTGTAGTAACACTATTGCCTAGAAGTAATAAAGGTCTTGCATTCTCAATTGGCTTAATCTCTTTATCATCATTTGATTGATTATCAAAAAACGGAGGTTTTTGTACGTAAGTTGATGAAGAATTCCAATTATACAGGTCTCCTGTAGAAGTATTAATTTTTTGCCATTCTTTTGGCCCATCTAAAGCATTAGAGTATTGTTTTTTAAACATTTCAGGCGATACATTTTTTTCAACAGCATTTCGGATTTCGCTATTGCTTGGCCAAATGTCTTTTAAAAATACTTCATTACCATCTGTGTCAATACCAATGGGATCACTTGCCAAATTAATAAGTACAGACCCTGCTAAAGCATATGCTACAACCAAAGGTGGTGAGGCAAGATAATTAGCTTTAACGTGTGGATTAACTCTGCCTTCAAAATTTCTATTACCTGAAAGTACAGAAGCAACTGTTAAATCATTATTTGAGATACACTCGGCAATATCTTTATCAAGTGGCCCTGAGTTTCCTATACACGTAGTGCATCCATAACCAACTAGATGAAAACCAAGTTGGTCTAAATATTTATTCAAACCCGATTTAGCCAAATAATCAGTAACAACTTTTGAACCAGGTGCTAAAGAAGTCTTAACCCAAGGTTTTACTTGAAGACCTAATTCACAAGCTTTTTTTGCGACTAAGCCTGCTGCAACTAAGACATCTGGATTAGAGGTATTAGTACATGAAGTAATAGCAGCAATTACAACGTTACCGTCTTGCATTTTGTAATTGTGATTTTTAATTTCTTTTTCAATAGGTTTGTTTTTTGAAAATTCTTTAAAATTAAAATTTACGCTTTCAAGATTAATTCTATCTTGAGGTCTTTTAGGCCCTGCTAATGATGCTTGAACATTTTCTAATTGTAAATGAACGGTATCATTATAATTACATGTGTCATCGGCCCATAAACCTTGAATTCTGTTATATTTTTCAACGGTATTTATCAGATCGGAGTCTCTAGACGTCAACCTCAAGTACTTGATAGTTTCTTCATCAACTGCAAAAAAACCACAAGTTGCTCCATATTCTGGAGCCATGTTGGCAATAGTTGCCCTGTCAGCGAGTGATAAATTCTTTAAACCATCACCGTAGAATTCAACAAATTTTCCAACTACTCCTTTTTCTCGAAGCATTTGTACAATTGTTAAAACTAGATCTGTTGCTGTAACACCCTCTTTCATTTTTCCCGATACTTCAAAACCAACAACTTCTGGTAAAAGCATTGATACAGATTGGCCAAGCATAGCAGCCTCAGCTTCAATTCCTCCTACTCCCCAACCTAGAACACCAAGTGCATTTACCATTGTCGTATGACTGTCTGTTCCAACTAATGTGTCAGGATATAATAAAACTTTTTCGTTAAGCTCCTTGCCCCAGACTACTTGAGCTAAATATTCTAAATTTACTTGATGGCATATTCCTGTGCCAGGAGGAATAACTCTAAAATTTTTAAAAGCTTGTTGTCCCCATTTTAAAAACTCATATCTCTCTGCATTTCTTCCAAATTCCATATCTACATTTTTTTGAAATGCATTTGAGCTAGCAAAATAATCAACCATTACAGAATGATCTATTACTAAGTCGACTTGGGACATAGGATTAACTTTTGATGGATTACCACCTTTTTTTTGAAACAGCATCACGCATTGCTGCTAAATCTGCAACAGCAGGCACGCCAGTAAAGTCTTGCATTAACACTCTTGAAGGAAGAAAAAATATTTCATGCTTTTTCTCAGGATTTTCTAATACATTTTCGATAAGGTCTTTATTTACATCTTTGCCATCTTCTAATCTAAGTAAATTTTCAATGAGTATCTTTTTTTGATTTGGGTACATTTTTTATTTTAGGAAAATTATCCTCCAATCTAGATAGGTTATAGAAAATGTACTCTTTTCCATTATTTGAAAATTGATCAAGTGTTTTAAAACTATCTACTGACAACATGGTTTTATTATAAACATTAATTAGTAAATTTATTTATGCATTATACTAATTAATTATTTTTTAAATTTTTCTTTTAAAAGGTCATATAATTTTTGTGAGTCATAGCTTAAATCTCTTCCAGATCTTTTTATTAATCCAATTGTCCTAGTTACAGAGGGATCAATTAAAGGCCTATATGACAGAGAAGAATAATCTTTTGAAATAGCCAATTTTGGGGCAAGAGTTATTCCAAGACCTTGCTCAACCATATTTAATGCTGTTGGTATGTGCCTTACCTCATAAGCCCAATCGATATCTTCTTCTTGGAGCGCAAGTGCATTCTCAATATAAATTCTACTCCCAGAACCTTTCCATATTGAAATAAAATTCCTACCTTTAATTTCAGATATCTTTATTTTTCTTTTTTTCTCTAACTTGTCTCCTTTTGGAAATACAACTACGTAATCTTCAACAAATAAATTTTCGAAGCTAATTCCAGGTTCTTGTTTACCAGTAAAATTTATACCAAAATCACATTCACCTCCCAAAACACTATCAACAACATTATTAGATGATCTTTCAATGATTTGAACTTTACACCTTGGTTCAATTTCTTTGAATTGTTTAAGTGATGAAAATAAAATATTTCTTAGCGCCGAATGAACCACCCCAATTTTAATTATTGAGGGAAAACTATATTTTTCATTCAGAGTTTTTGTTGCTGTTTTGACTGCCTCTATTATTCCTCTTGCTCGATCATAAAAATTTCTCCCAGAATATGAAAGCTGAACTTTTCTAGTGGTCCTATCAAATAGAGTAGTTCCTAATTCGTGCTCTAACTTTTGAATTCTTCTTGAGAGAGCGGGTTGAGATAAATTTAAATTATTTGCAGCTTTAGCAAAAGAGTTGGTCTCAGTTAATTCAATAAATGCTTCAATATCACCAATTTCAATATTAATGCGCATATAACATAAATATCAAAAATTTTTTTATTTGCTATTCTTTTTTGTTGTTGTTTTCTTTACTGCTTTTAACCACCCTTCGTAAAGATATTTTACTTCCTTCTTGTGAAGTTTTGGTTCAAATATTTTATCACTTTGCCACTTTTTAGAGATTTCCTCAGTATTTTTAATAAATCCTGAAGAAAGTCCAGCTAGATAGGCTGCCCCTAATGCAGTTGTTTCTGTTACTTTTGGCCTATCACAATTTAAAATTAAAATATTTGACAAAAATTGGAGGAAATCTTCATTTGCTACCATTCCACCATCGACTTTAAGTTGTTTAATGGGAACACCACTATCTTTCTGCATGGCAATGACCAAGTCTTTAGTTTGGTATGCAACACTATCTATAGCGGCTTTGACAAACTCTGCTATTCCAGTATTTCTTGTCATTCCAAAAATTGCACCTCTGGCTTCCCCATCCCAATAAGGAGCCCCTAACCCAACAAAAGCGGGAACAAAGTAAATTTTTTGACTTTGATCGCTCTTTGAATAAAAAATCTCTGTTTCTTGTGCTGTTTTGATAACTTTAAGTGAGTCTCTTAACCACTGAACAGCAGCTCCAGCAATGAAGATAGAACCTTCTAAGGCATAAGTGGTCTTATTATTAATTTTATATGCAATGGTCGTAAGCAAATTATTTTTTGATATTTTAAGTTTTTGTCCAATATTCATGATCATAAAACAACCAGTCCCATATGTAGACTTAATAGATCCTGGCTCAAAACAGGCCTGTCCAATTGTTGCTGCTTGTTGGTCACCAGCCATACCTCCTATTTTGATCTTATTTCCAAAAAGAGTTGTGTACCCAAAATCATCTGCACTATCTTTTACCTCGGGAAGAATTTTATAAGGGATATTAAAAATTTTTAGTAATTCCTTTGACCAACAGTTTTTTTTGATGTCATATAACATGGTTCTTGAAGCATTCGTAGCCTCAGTAAAAAAAGACCTCCCCTCTGTTAACTTCCACAGAAGCCAAGTATCAATTGTCCCAAATAAAAGCCTATCTTCTTTTAACAGTTTTTTTGATGACTCTATATTGTCAAGTATCCATTTAATTTTAGTTGCTGAAAAATATGCATCAATTACAAGACCAGTAATTTTTTGTATTTTTTTTGCAAATCCTTTCCTAGTTAAATCTTTGCAATAATTTACTGTCCTTCTATCTTGCCAAACAATAGCTTTGTAAATAGGCTTACCTGTTTGTTTGTCCCAAATGACTACAGTTTCTCTTTGATTAGTTATTCCCATACCTAATATTTGGCTGGAATTAACTTTTGCTTTTTTAATTGCATTTTGTGTCGTTTGTAAAACAGAATTAAATATTTCTTGAGGGTCGTGTTCTACACACCCATCTTTTGGAAAGTATTGTTTAAATTCCAATTGATCACTAGAAACAATTTCAAAATTATCATTAAAAATTAATGAACGTGTAGAAGTTGTTCCTTGATCAATTGATAAAATAAATTTTTGCACCAATTTATAATATCATAAGAACTAAAGGTGTCTTTTTAAAATAATTTCTAATTTATCCTTTGCCTCTTTAGGAAAATTAATTCCAAGTTTTGTTCTCCTAAATAAAATATCTTCAGAAGTTCGAGCCATTTCTTCTTTAATAAGATATTTTACTTCAAATTCATAAAAATCCTCAAAAATCAGATCTCCACCTGTGTTAAATTCATTATAATATTCATTTAATTTTGATATTTTAGCTCCATATGTTTCGATAAGTCGTTTTAATATTTTTTTAGGGATATTTTCGCTATTAATAATTGTATCATACGCACCTGGTAAAACTTCATTGGATGTCCATGTTTTATTTGAAACCACTATGTGCTTGCTTAACCTTTTCAAAACTTGTTCTGAAAGCTTTCTGTAGGTTGTAAGTTTTCCTCCAAAAACAGTTACAATTGGAGCCCCATCTTTATCGTCAATTTCAAAAGCATAATCTCTTGATAACTTTGATGCCTTCTGATTATTATCTTCAATTAATGGCCTTACACCTGAATAAGTCCATACAATATCATTATCGATAATCTTTTTTTTTATAAAGGAATTAACTGAATTTATTAAATAAGTTTTCTCATCATATGTAATTCTGGGATTTTCAAAATCTTCAACTTCATGTTCAGTAGTACCTATTAAAGTATATTTTTTTTTAAATGGTATCATAAAAATTATACGCTTATCATTTAATTGGAGTATGTATGCTTGATCCCCATCATATATTTTTTTGACCACTAAATGGCTTCCTTGAACAAGTCTTAATTTTTTTTTGGATTTTATACCAAAAATATTATTTAAAACTGATATAGCAAAAGGCCCAGTTGCATTAACAACAGCTTTTGATTTTAAAACTTCACCATTATCTAAAAAAATTGACCAATCATCTTCACCTCTTACCGTCTTGATAATATTTGTGTTTGTGTAGACTTTTGCACCTCTATTTATAGCATCCTCTGCGTTAAGTAGAGCTAGTCGGGAGTCATCAACAAATAAATCAGAATAAACATAGCCACTTTTAAATTTCTCTTTTATTGGATTTTCTTTGAAAGTCTCATTCAAAGAGATACATTTTGATTTTTCAAAGGTCGATTTGCCACTCAATCTATCATACAAAAACAAACCAATTCTTATCATCCAGCTTGGTCTTAAACTTGGAACATGAGGTAAAACAAATTTTACAGGTCTTGTAATATGGGGGGCAATTTTTTTTATCACATCTCTTTCTATAAGAGACTCTCTTACTAGTTTAAAATCGTAGTTTTCTAAATATCTTATTCCCCCATGAATTAATTTTGTTGACCATGAGGATGTTTGGGAAGCAATATCACCTTTTTCAATAAGACAAGTATTTAAACCTCTTCCTGCAGCATCTCTTGCTATGCCAACACCGTTAATACCACCACCAATTATTACAACATCATACATTTCAAAAGAAGTTCATACAAAAAAACAAAAAATGTAAAGTAGGAGTAAATTTTTTTTTCTATTTTTTGAATAGTTTTTATCAATTTGATATTGACTTAATTAAAAATATTGTTCTTTCTTATTCAAAACATACCATTAAAATGTTTATCTCTATTGATATTGAGTTATTACAAAGGTGCATAAAAAAATTTTAGTAGTCGGTGCAGGTGTTTGGGGTACAGCTATTGCTAATGTACTCTCAAAGAAAAATAATAATGTTTATCTTTGGACAAGAGATCTGAAATTATCCAATCAAATAAATAAAAACAAGATTAATAAAAAATATTATAAAAATTTCAAATTATCTAGAAAACTGAAATCAACATCGGGTAATTTTAAAGTTAGTGAATATCATTATATTTTCTATGTCTTACCTGCTACTGCATTTGATAATTTTTGTGACGATTATTTGAAAAATCAAAAAATTAATGAATTAATAATATGCTCAAAAGGTATCAGTAAGAATGGTGATTTAATCTCAAATCTGATAAAAAAAAAACTAAATTTAAAAAATTACCATTTTTTATCTGGACCTAGCTTTGCAGATGAGGTTTTATATGGGAAACCCACAGCCTTAAGTTTATCTAGTAACAAACTTAATAAAAATATCGGTAATATCTTTAAAGAAACAAATATAAGAATTTATTATTCAGAAGGCTATAAGACACTTGAATTTTTAGGTATCCTCAAAAATATCTATGCGATTGGTGCAGGAATTATAGATGCAGAGTCATTGGGCAAAAATGCAAGAGCTGCGTACATAACAAGATGTATTGTTGAGATTAAAAGTATGCTTAAGAGCTTAAACCTAAATACTAATATGA
>CACMWX010000007.1 GCA_902617515.1 uncultured Alphaproteobacteria bacterium | reverse complement strand
TAATTAATTCTTTTTTGCTAGGTGGTAGAATAAAAATACCTACAACATCCATATTGCTTTGTTTTAATTGTTGATAGCCTTGCCAATCAATATCAAAGATAACATCTTTTTTTTTATTAAAAAAACTATTAACTGTCTCTTTTAGTGTTCCATATTTATATCCAAAAACATTTGCTGACTCTAAAAATTTATTTTTTTTTAATAATTTGCTGAACTCAATTTCTGTAAGAAAAATATAATCTTTTTTATTAATTTCTCCTTTTCTCCTTGGCCTTGTTGTACAAGATATGGATAATGATAATGACTTAACTTTTGTGAGTAGCATTTTTGATATAGTAGTTTTACCAGCACCAGATGGTGAAGATAAAACAATACAAAAATTTTTGCTTTTAAAGACCAAAGATTAAACTTGCGTTTGTACCACCAAAACCAAAAGAATTAGAAATCACGTTTTTGGTTGACTTTGAGATTGACTCATTAGGTATGAGGTTAATATTAGTATTCGTATCAGGATTATCTAAGTTTAAAGTTGGGGGAAGGGTTTTTGTCTGCATAGACTTAAAAGAAAATACTGCCTCAACAGCACCAGCCGCGCCCAAAAGATGACCAATCGCTGACTTATTTGAACTCATGAATAAATTGTCAGATCCAAATAATTTTTCTACAGCTAAAAGTTCGATCATATCACCTACTTGAGTAGATGTGCCATGAGCATTAATATACTCAATTTCATCAGGATTGAGTTGAGACTCACTTAATGCCATTTCCATGGCTCTGTAGCCACCATTGCCGTCTTCTGAAGGTTTAGTAATATGAAATGCATCACCGGACATACCATAACCTTTTACTTCTCCATATATTTTAGCATTTCTTTTTTTTGCTTGATTTAATTCCTCTAAAACTAAAATACCTGCACCTTCACCCATAACAAAACCAGATCTGTCTCTATCCCATGGTCTCGAACCTCTAATTGGTTCTTCATTAAAAGTATCACATAAAGCTCTTGCTGCAGAAAATCCAGATATACCCAAGGGACATATAGCGGCTTCAGCACCTCCACAAACCATTAAATCTGCTTTATTATTTTTAATTAATGTGAAAGAGTCGCCTATTGCGTGAGTACCTGTTGCACATGCAGTAACAGGTGAACTGTTGGGACCTTTAAGATTATACTTTATTGAAATATGACCAGATAATAAATTTATTAAAGATGATGGTATAAAAAAAGGAGAAATTTTTCTTATTCCTTGATTATCTAAAACTGATGAATTTTTATAAATTGTGTCCAATCCTCCAATCCCAGAGCCAACCATAACTCCAGACCTCAAAGAGTTTTTATCATCAGGTATAAAACCTGAGTCAACTATTGCCTCATTAGCTGCAATTAGGCCTAAGGTAATAAATCTATCAATTTTTCTTTGCTCCCTTAAGTTTACGATTTCGTCATTAATTTGAGAGTCTTCTATTGAGCCTGCGATTTTGCATGGATAATTATCAACTTCAAATTTAGTTATTTTTGAAATACCACTTTTAGAGTTTATAAGATTATCCCAAGATATATCTACGCAATTACCTAAAGGATTGATAGTTCCAAGTCCAGTGACTACTACTCGCCTCAATTGCTATAAAATCTTATGTTAATTTGAATTAGCAGATAAATATGTAACTGCATCTTTTAATGTTACAATTTTTTCAGCTGCATCATCTGGTATTTCACACCCAAATTCTTCCTCAAATGCCATAACAAGCTCAACAGTGTCTAAACTGTCAGCACCCAAGTCATCAATGAATTTTGAGTCACTTTGAATCTTACCCTCTTCCACACCTAAATGCTCAACAACAATTTTTTTTACTCTTTCTTCAATATCGCTCATTTTAAAAACCTCATAGTAATAAATCTAAAAAAGTTCGTACCACATTATAGTTAATATTCAAATAATTAAATTAATGCCAAGCCACCATTAACATGTAAGGTCTGACCTGTGATATAATTAGCATTTTCAGAGCATAAAAAACCCACTGCTTTTGCTATATCACTAGAATTACCAAGTTTTTTCATTGGTATCTTATCTAATATAGCATTTTTTTGATTATCATTGAGCTTATCGGTCATATTTGACTTAATAAAACCCGGTGCAACACTATTCACAGTAATATTTCTTGTTGATAGTTCCAAAGCAAGTGATTTAACCATTCCTGAGATAGCTGATTTCGATGCAGTATAGTTTACTTGGCCTGGATTTCCAGTATGTGCCACTACTGATGTTATAAATACCACTCTTCCAAACCTTTTTTTTACCATTTTTTTTATGAAATGTTTTAACAAATAAAATGACGAGTTCAAATTCACATTTATGACACTATTCCATTCATTTGATGACATTCTTAGAAAAATGTTATCTTTATTTAATCCTGCATTTAAAACTAGAAAATCAATATCAAAGTCAAAGAGATCATCTAAATTATAGTTTTCAATATTAGTTAAATTTAATTCTTTGAATTTAATATAATCTTGATCATCTCTAACTTTATCAATATTTGTCGTTGTTGAATATATCTCTTCACATCCATTACTATTAAAATAACTACATATTGAGCTCCCAATAGAGCCAGTACCTCCTGTTAAAAATAATTTTTTATTATTAAACATTTTCTAGGTCCTTAATACTACAAATTGAGAATTTATCACCTTGAAAATCTCTAGGTAGAAAATTTAATAATGTTTTTTTTGGTCCAATCTCTATGAAAGTATTAACCTCTTCTTTCAGAATAGTTTCAATAGTATCTGACCATAATACTGGAGAATGAATTTGAAGAGATAGTTGTCTAATATAATCTTTTTCTGAAAGGTTTTTATAGTTAACAAGCTTATGATTAGAAATTAAATCAAAATCAATTTTTTTGAATATATTATTTTTTATTTTTTCACTAAAAATCTTAGAACTTTCAACCATTAAATCTGAATGAAATGGTGCTGAAACATTTAATGGTACAAACTTACCAATTGGATTATTTTCTTTGAATTTCATTAATTTATCTTTAAATCCACATATAACAACCTGTCTGTTTGAATTTAGATTAGCTATGAAAACACCATCTCCAAATAAATTTTCATCTAATTTTAAATCCTCTTTTTTTAAAATAGCATACATTGCATATTTATTGGGGTCTGAGACAATTGACATTGAGTCAGCACGACAAATAACCACTTTAAGCATTTCCTCAAAATCTAAAGACTCAGCAAAATACAAAGCACAGTATTCTCCTAAAGAGTGTCCAGCTAATATTATTTTGGAGTAATTTTTGTAGAAATAATCCTTACATAGATCAATTATTATTGAACTAAATACAAAGATCATTGGTTGGCTATATTGAGTTAAATTTAATAAACTTGGGTCACTTTGGGCTTTAAGTAAATCATAACCAAGAATTTCAGAACTAATGGAGTATCTTTCTCTAACCCAGTCATATTTTTTAGTAAAATCAATACCCATTTCAGCAAATTGTGAGCCTTGACCTGTAAAAAGCAAAGAAAGGTTTTTATTTGACATAGTTAAATTATATCTGTAGACACTCTTTTTACATGAGTAACATATATGAAACAACAATTATAGTAAAACCTGATCTTGCTAACGATCAGTTGAAGAGCCTTAATACATCTATTGATCATTTTTTTTCTGATAATAATGTTACTATTGGTTACAGAGAGGATTGGGGGATAAAAAATTTAAAAACTTCAATTAAAAATTATTCAAAGGGATCTTTTAAATTTATGAGATTTAACTCAAAATCAGATTTTCCAAAAAAACTTGATGGTTTTTTGAAATTTAACACAGATTGCCTTCGTTTTATTATTATCAAGTCATCTAATGAATTAGAAGAAATTACTCCGCAAATTAATAAGGATAATTAATGAAAAAAAACTTGAATATCACAAACGATGAATTAATGAAGCTTGACTATAAACATACACATATCCTTAAAAAATTCACTAATGAAAATGGAAAAATTATTCCACAAAGAGTTACAAATATGTCCAGATCTATACATACTAAAATAACAAAAGCAATTAAACAGGCAAGATATTTGTCTTTAATATAGCCATATGACTAAAGTTGTAGTTTTAGAAAAATTTAAAAAAAATTGGGAAATTGGTTCTGTTGTATCTGTTAAAGATGGTTACGCTAGAAATTACCTAATTCCAAACGGCAAAGCAAAATTTGCTACAAAACAAAATATTGAAAAAATTAAATCACTAGAAGGAAGTCTTATTAAAAAAGATGAGGAAAACAAATCTAACGCAAATGAAATAGCTTCAAAAATTAATGAATTAAAGTTCACTAAAGAGATAGCTGCTAAAGAAAATGGTGAATTGTACGGATCTCTAAATGTATCTGATATTTTTGTATTTCTGAGTGAAAATGAAGTTAGTATACAAAAGAAGTCTATTAAACTTGGTAATAAAATTAAAACTACTGGCGAGCATTCTGTAGATATAGACTTACATCCTGAGGTAAATTGTTCACTCGATATTGAGATCTTATCCCCTAAAACTTCTACCTAAGACTATCTTTTTTTAAATATATTAATAATTTAATATCATTATGCAGAAGACTTTTGAAAGTTTGAAAGACAATGATATAGAAATTATTGTAATTGCCTATTTACTTAAGCACCCTGATTTAATTGACACACATTTTGATTATTTAGATAATTATTTATTTGCAAATACAGAAAATTTAAAAATTTTTAACATTTTGGAAGATTTTCATAAATCGCAAAAAAACATTTCTATTGATACAATTAAAAATTATATTCCGGATATACAATCTGATACCCATAAAAAACTTTCTCTTCAAATTGATCAGATAGTATTCTCTAAAGATATTTTTTCTAATTATTTAGATACTCTTCGAGAGTTATACCTAAGAAGAGAACTATTCAAAATTACTCAAAATAAAAATATAGAATCAACGACGTTTGAAACATCAAATAATATAAAAGATATTTTTCTGGATTTAGAAAAAAAATTATTTGATTTATCTAATTTGAAAAGCAATCAATATGAATTCAAAGACTTTGCTTCTGTTACTAAAGCTTCTCTGCAACTGGTAGAAAAGGCATTTAAGAATAAAGGGAAATATTCTGGTATTGTTTCGGGTTTTAAAGATTTAGATAATATGTTAGGAGGGCTTCAAAATTCTGATCTGATTATTCTTGCAGGTAGGCCCTCAATGGGTAAAACTGCTCTTGCAACAAATATAGCTTTTAATGCAGCTAAATATTTTTCTCAAGAAGAAGACAAGGGTTCTGTAGTGATGTTTTCTTTAGAGATGTCTGCTGAACAAATTGGCTTAAGAATCTTAGCTGAGCAATCAAGAATACCAAGTGATAAACTTCGCAAGGGTGAGCTCAATGAAAGTGATTCACTCAAACTATCAAACACATATAAAGAAATAAATAATTTGAACTTTTTTTTTGATGATAGCCCAAATCTTACTATTTCAGAATTGAGATCCAAACTTAGAAGATACAAAAATAATTTTAATGTAAAATTAATATTAATTGATTACTTGCAGTTAATAAAACCTGAAAGTAATAGAGATAATAGAGTTAATGAATTATCTGAAATAACTAGAAATTTAAAACAACTCGCAAAAGAATTTGATTTACCTGTAATTTCACTGTCACAACTTTCTCGCCAAGTTGAAAATAGAGATGATAAAAGACCCCTACTTTCTGACTTAAGAGAATCAGGTAGCATTGAACAAGATGCAGATGTTGTAATGTTCATATATAGAGAAAGTTATTATTTACAAAGAAATGAGCCAACAAGGGGGGCTGATGAAACCCAAGAGTCATATGAAAAAAAACATGACTCTTGGAAAGAAAGAAATGAACAAGTTTTTAATAAAGCTGAATTAATTATTGCAAAACAAAGAAATGGTCCTACAGGTAAGATTGAGTTATACTTTGATGATAAATATACCAAATTCTTGGGAATTGAAAAAAATGCATCAAATTAATATCTTAAATGAAAATTATTGAAAATATTGGACAAACTTTTATAAGTTTATTTTCAAACTTAGGGAAATTTGTCTTATTTATAATATTTTTTTTTAAATATTTACTAAATCCTAAATTTTATTTTAAGAATAATTTATCTTACTTTATAAATATATTTGTAACTTCTATACCTATTATAGCTTTAACTGGTATTTTTTCTGGAATGGTTCTTGCACTACAGTCTTATACTGGTTTTTCAAGGTTTTCTGCAGAGTCAGCTATCCCTAATATAGTAGTTTTGACTTTAACAAGAGAATTAGGGCCTGTATTAACAGGTCTAATGATTTCAGCCAGAGTTGGTTCGTCTATTGCTGCTGAAATAGCGACAATGAGAGTTACAGAGCAAATCGACGCTTTAAGAACACTTAATACAAATTATTATAATTATCTTGTAGTACCACGTGTCATCTCATTAACATTAGCTTTGCCTATATTTGTAACATTAGTAGATTTTATTGGGGTTATGGGTGGATACATTGTTTCGGTACATAGACTTGGATTTAATGATAACTTGTATCTTTTAAATACAGTTAATTTTCTGAGCCTAAATGATTATCTATCAGGTATTTTTAAGGCTTTTACCTTTGGTTTTATTATATCAATTGTTAGTTGTTATTGTGGTCTATTTTCTGGCAAAGGTGCATTTGGAGTTGGATCAGCTACAACTAATGCAGTTGTAATTTCTTCTGTTTTGATATTATCGACAAATTATTTTCTTACAGAATTGTTTTTTTAATGAATATTGAAATAAAGAATCTTAAAAAAAAATTTAACGATCACTATGTATTAAAGGACATTAGTCTTACTATAGAAAATAATAAATCTACAATAATACTAGGTCAATCAGGTTGTGGAAAATCTGTATTAATTAAAACAATCTATCAACTATTTAATTTTGATAGTGGTGAAATTATATATAACAAAAAACCAAACGTTAACATTGATAATTTTAGTATGTTATTTCAGTATGGTGCATTATTTGATAGCTTAAAAATTTCTGAAAATATTGCATTTACAGATTTTATTAATAACAAAAAAAATTTTAGAAAAAGAGTTATGTCTCTCATGAATGATGTAGGTTTAGATAAATCTATATTTAATAGATACCCATCAGAGCTTTCTGGGGGTATGAAAAAAAGAGCCGCATTGGCTAGAGCGCTTTATAAAAATCCTAAAGTGATTTTTCTTGATGAACCTACAACAGGTCTTGATCCAATTAATAGTGATAAGATAAATGATTTAATCTTAAAAGTTATAACTAAAAGAAAAATAACTGCAGTAAGCATAACTCATGATATCAAAAGTGCGATCAAAACAGGAGATAACTATTTTTTTATTGATGATGGTATTGTAGAAGATAAAGGTGAATGTAGAAATATTTTGAAAACAAAAAATAAAAAATTTAAATCCTTTATAACAGGCGCAAGATACTAATAAATGGACCTACCATTTTTTAGTTTTGCAGATTATGTTTATTTAATTCTTTTATCTTTATTTGCAATTTTTTTTGGTATTAAAGGAGCTACTAAATCAATTAGTTATAGCCTAAAAATAATTTTATCGATATCTATACCGTTTATATTTCATAAAAAAATTCTTTATTTTTCTTTAAATAAATTGAACATCGAAAACTTAAATATTATTTACGATAAAAATTCTATTTTTTTTGAAATAATATCTTTTACAATTTTATTTTTATTAGTATATATTTTTTTTTCAATAATTGAAAAAGTGCTTAATTTAAAATCACCTTCTCAAATAGAGTTCAAGATTTTAGATGTTTTTCTAGGTGCAATTTATGGAATTATTTTATTTTCTATTTTATTCTATTTTTCTTATATTATTATTTTTAAAAACTATTTAGAAAATAAAAACAAAATTATGAAATTAAATATTTCAATATATGAAAACCTTATGTATAAAGAAAATGAGGTTGAAAAAGAAATCAAAAAAGGCTCATCAAATAAGGAAAAAAAGATTGAAAAAGATGAACTCTACTAAAGTTAGAGAAGAGTGTGGAGTTTTTGGTATATCAAATATTAATGACGCATCAGCACTAGCTGCACTTGGCTTACATGCACTACAGCACAGAGGGCAAGAAGGATGTGGAATAGTATCATATGATGGAAAAAATTATTACTCTGAAAAAAGATTTGGTCTAGTTGGAGATAACTTTAATAACGAGGAAACTATCAAAAAACTACCAGGTTTATATGCAATTGGCCACAATAGATATAGCACTACAGGAGGTAAGATTTTAAGAAATGTTCAACCCTTTTTTGCAGACACTAACGCTGGTGGTATAGGTGTATCTCATAATGGAAATTTTACAAATGCAATAACATTAAGAAAAAAACTAGTTGAAGATGGAGCAATTTTTTATACAACCTCAGACTCAGAAACTATAGTTCAACTAATAGCAAGATCAAAAAAAGAAAAGAATATTGATAAAATAATAGAGGCAATTTCACAAATTCAAGGTGGATATGCACTGGTGATGCTTACAAAGGACGTACTTATAGGAGCTAGAGATATTTATGGCATTAGACCATTAGTAATAGGTAAAATAAATAATTCATATGTTCTTGCATCAGAGACTTGTGCTCTAGACATAATTGGTGCTGATTTTTTAAGAGAAGTTGAAAATGGAGAAATTGTATATGTTGAAAATAATGAATTATTTAGCCTAAAACCTTTTGGTAATCATACACCTAGACCTTGTGTGTTTGAATATATTTATTTTTCACGACCAGACAGTATTTTAAGAGGTAAAACAGCTTATGAGTATAGAAAAAATTTAGGAAGAGAATTGGCTAAAGAGGATAATATAAATGCAGATTTAGTTGTACCTGTTCCAGACTCAGGAAATGCAGCAGCAATTGGATATAGCCAGGAGAAAAAAATTAATTTTGATTTAGGCTTAATAAGAAATCATTACGTTGGAAGAACTTTTATTGAACCTGGACAACAAATAAGAAGCTTAGGAGTGAAATTAAAATTAAATGCAAATAGAAGTTCTATTGAAAATAAAAAAATTATTTTAGTAGATGACTCTCTTGTTCGTGGGACCACTTCGCATAAGATTGTAAAAATGTTGTATGATGCTGGAGCTAAAGAAGTTCATTTAAGAATTGCCTGCCCTGAAATAAAGTTTCCAGATTTTTATGGAGTTGACATGCCTACAAAAAAAGAATTGTTAGCAGCAAATAAAAGTGTCAAAGAGATTTGTAGTTATGTAAATGCAAAAAGTTTGAAGTTTCTATCATTAGATGGACTTTATATAGCTCTGGGATATTTAAAGAGAGATAATAGAAAACCACAATTAACTGATCATTACTTTACAGGAGATTATCCTATTAAATTAATTGATCAACTAGGTGATGATAAAATCACTCAGCTATCTTTGTTGAGTGCTGGCTCTAATATTTAATTGTCTATTAATCAGGTATTAATTGTTTTAAATGGTGAGGATAAAACTATCTTATCTGAAAGTTCAAATAAAATAATCCTAGCAAAAAAAAAGCAAGAAAATATTAATTATGACCATACCTTACTTCAGACAAATTTTGACTCTTTAGATGATATAATTAAAGCAAATACAATAATAAAAAATAGATTTTCAAAAATTGATGAAGTGATTATTGTTTATAGAAACATTGATTTAAATATGATCTCTTACCAATACGACTACAATTATATTAAACAAAATTATCAAGAATTAATGAATATTATTTATTTAATTAATTTACTTGTGCCACAACTTAGAGATAAATTTCGCTTTATATTATCTTTTGAAAAAGATAATCATTACAAGGTTCACTTTAATAGTTTCAAAGTATCACTAATAAAATATCTAGAAACATTAAAAATAGATTTAAAAAAATCTATCAATATTAATATCAAAATATTAAACTAAAATTTACTCCTTTAAGATCTAATTCTCTAATTAATATTTTTGATAAGTAACTCTTGATATGAGGTTTGATATTTTTTTTTTGAAAATTACATGAAATTTTGAAATAATTTTTTTGATTAACTGTAAAAGCAGTAATAAAGTATATTTTAAATTCCTTAGAATTTTTCTGTATTTTGCCTAAATCTCCATTAATTGATTTTATTATTTTATTTAGATAAGAAGTTTTAAAAAAAAACTTATTTTGTAATTGATTACTTATAATTTGAAGTATTTTTGATTTGGAGGATTTTAATGCAGAAATAAAATATATATTCAAAGAAGAATAGTAATTATGATTTGATGAGAGATAAGTAAGAAACTTATTCTGATATAAAGATTTATTATCTATTAAGTCAATTTTATTAACTAGTACTAAAAAAGGTTTATTTCTTTTTGACAGAGAACCTATCAATGATAAATCTAATCTTGACTCGGAATTAGCATCTAAGAGTAGTACAATTAATGAGGATTTTTTTATAAAATATTCAGATTGCTCAAGAGAAAGTCTTTCAAAAACAAGATTTTTTCTATTAGATCTGCCTCTAATAAAACCAGCAGTATCAATAAATTCTAATGTTAGATTTTTATACTGAATATCCCAATTTACCGAGTCACGAGTTGTGTGAAGGAGAGGTGAAGTCTTAGATAAAGATTTATTCGTTATTTTATTAAAGAGTGTTGATTTACCTGTATTTTCTTTACCAAAAATTGTAATAGTTTTTTTATTTACACTTTTAACATTAGAGCTTTGTTTTTGATTTTTACTTGAAAGATATTTTTTTAATATTGAAAAGTTATCAGGGTTATTGGTAAAAGTTTTATCAAATAAATTTGATATATAGTCTTCTTTACAAATTTTTTTAAATGAGAAAAGCAAAAGATTATATTTTTTAGAGTGTAATTTTTTACAAATTTTAAAATCCTCATTAGTAAAGGATGAGATTAAATAAATAAAATGAATATTATCTAATTTTAGTATTGAAATTTTATTTAGTAGATCTTTAAAATCACTAAATTTATAAAAACCTGGCGTATCGTATATATTATATTCATAGTTTTCTGATAATATATTTTTCCTAATTACATCAATTGTAGTATTAGCTTTAGGATTAGATATAGTTTTATGGGTTTTGGAAAAGAGATTAAACAGGAATGATTTTCCCTCATTTACTTTACCAATAATAAAATAATTATTCACTTATTTTAAAAAGACTTTTATTATCTTTTAGATAAATATTTTTTTCTTGAAAGTAAATTTCTAAATTACTAGTAAATTTATTTTTGTAAAAAATATCTTTTCCTTTATCATTTAAATTAAATTTACTAATACCCTCTTCTGAAATTAAATAAATACTTTCTTCAATATTAAAAATTGTTATTGGTAACTCTTTATTGTGTGAGTAAGAATTTACTATATTTCCATTATTAGATAAAATAAGAATTTCATTGACAGTCATCAGAATTAAATATCCATTATTTGAAAAAAGATAACTTAATATAGTATCATTTATACCTAGCTCCCAAAGTATATCTGATGAGATTGGATTATATACTGCTATATTTCCAGAACGATCTAAAAAATATAAATAATCATTGTGACTGAATGGAGTATCTATTAATTCACTAAAACCGCTTAATGATGTTAGAATATTTAAATCCTCTAATATATAGTTATTAAAATAATCGTAATTATTTTTATCAAAAGTCAATAATGTTCCTGTATTAAAGAGATAATATGAAGTTGTATTATCTTCGTGTATATTTGACTTGATCGAAATACCAGATTTTATAATAAAATTATCTTTTTTAGATATTGAGTAATCATCTAATTTTACATCATAAATATCGCCAAAAAAACTGAGTAGTATTAAATTTTTATCTAATATAATTGGGTTTGTGTTTATAAAAATACTATGATCTGCTTTTTCAATTAAATTTTGACCATCAATAATAAATATTCGTGATCTATTTGTTAGTATATGAATAACTTCATTGAATTCAAAAATACCAATAGTCTCTTCATCTTTTTTAAGATTTAATTTATACTCAATTTCTTTTTGATTATTTTTATCAATTAAATAAAGAGTTTTATCTTTGCTTACTATAATCTTTTCATTAGCAAAATTGACTACGGAGTTTTTATTTGTATTAATAATTTTTTCTATATCTAAATTATTAATATTTAAAGAAGAATTAACAAATTTAGGAAAAATTATATCACCTAATTCAAACTCTGATATATAATTTTCAATTTTTAGATCTGAAAAAATATTAGTTATCTCATTAGTTGGGGTATAATCAGGATCAACAGTGCCCAAATATTGATTACATGAAGATAAAACTAAAAGAAAAATTAAAAATTTAATTTTTTTCATTAGATAATCTATCAACAGCTTTGATAAAAAAATTATTTAAATTATCTTTATCTGACTCACTAAATTCAAAGTTATTAATATCTAAATTATAAAAGTATATTTTAGCAATTTCATTAAAGGTAAAATTATCATCTAATGATAAAGTTTTTATCAATTCTTTATCTAAGTTAATTAAAGCTTTTTTTAGTAATATTATATCTTTATCAATTTTGTTATAACGATCTAAATTTTCAATTGAGGTTAATTTTAAATCACTAAAAAATGAAACTTTGGGATTATCTAAACTTGATAAATAATACAGTTTTTCATTTAAATTTGAATTTTGTTCATTATAAAGCTCTGCCAAAAAAATATCGAATAATTTTTCATCATCTTTAGAGTTATTTTGTAAAATGAAATAAAGAGAAATAACTAATAAAAAAGATATAATTCCAAATAAAGATAAATTTCTTTTAGTGATTAATTTTTCCATTTTATTGAGCAACCCATACTTGGATATTGTTGGCTTGAACAATATCCTTTAGCAATAACTTCTTCAACAGCAGAATAAAGCTCTGGTTTACCCATAGTAGGATCTTTACCATTGGAATCTAACCTGCCTCTATACTTAAGTTTTTTATCATTACTGAAATAATAGAACTCAGGAGTGCATTGAACATCAAATGTTTTAGCTATTAATTGTGTTGCATCAACAATATATTCAAATTCAAATTTAGCTCTTGATATTTGTTCAAAAAGAAATTTGTCGTGGTCCTCTTCATATGAATCCTGATCGTTTGACATAAAAGCAATAGAATTAACTTTTAAAACTTTGAGTCTTTGGGTTTCAGTAGCAATCTTAGTTTCTATGGATCTAACATAAGGGCAATGATTACAAATAAACATTATTAAAAGACCATTGGTGTCAAAAGATTCATTAAAGGACCCTTTTTCTCCTTTTAAGTTAATAAATTGAAAATTAGCAGGTTGCCAATCAAAATTACAGCTTGAAGAATTTAAAAGTACCATTTAACATAATATATATTGAAAATTCTAAACATAAATAAAAATTATATCGACACAATTCCAAAAAAAACATTCCAATATTTTCTTAATACTTATTCTTATGGTTTATCAAAAAATATATGGAGAAATTATTCAATTCAAACTCAGGACTCAAATTACAAAAAGACAAAAATTACTTTTTACAAATCAAATTTTTCTTTTCCAATCATTAAAATTATTTACTCTAAAAAATTCGATAAAGAAATTTTTGAAATTACGTATAGAGATAAAAAGAAAAATTTTTCAACTCTAAATTCATTAAATGCATGGTTAAAAAATTATTTTTTTAACAAACCTAAGATGTAAATTTCTTTAGATTTTTTATCTGATGCAGCTGGTTTAATATATTGTGTTTTGTCAAAAAATTTTTTAACAAACTTAAATAACTTTTCTGTATCCTCTCCTTGAAAGTTTTTTACTAAAAAATTACCACCTTTGTTTAAATATTTTTGAATAAATTTTGCTGAAAGCATACTCAAATCATAACTATTGGTTTGATCTAAAAATTGGTTTCCACTTGTGTTTGGTGCGATATCTGAAATTATTGAGTCAAAAGTGTATTTATTTGATGTAAATAATTCATCAATTAATTGATACTGATTTAAGTCCATCATATAAAATTTGAATTTGCCCTCAATCTGCTTAACAGTTGGTAGTATATCAATACCTACTATTTTGTTTTTTGGGTTTTTATTCAAAATATATTGTGTCCAGCCACCAGGTGAACATCCAACATCTAATATTTTTTTATCATTTTTGAATAAATTGTGTTTTTTATCTATTTCTTCTAATTTGTAATAAGCTCTAGAAATAATGTCATTTTTCTTTGCTTTTATGTAAAAAGGGTCTTTTTTTCTAGTTTTATACCACTGTTTCATTTAATTTTACTCATAATCTGATATGTATTCGATTACATATATTCTAATAGGTTTAAACTCATCTATGTTATCCACCATAAAAAAAATAATTATTGTATCAATCATAACACTTATAAACTCTATATGTTACTCATCAGAATGGGGAAGCAAAGAAGAAACAGATGAAAAATTATTTTCTGTTGAGGTTATAGATTCCTCTGCACAAACGATAAAAGATAGTATTGTTTTTAGCTCAACTACTGAAGCTTTAAGGAGAATTGAAGTTAAGAGTGAGGTGATGACTACAATAGAAAAAGTGTTGGTTAAAGCAGGATCTAAAATAAAAAAAGGTCAGCATATAGTTGAATTAGATGATTACAAAACGAACGCTGATTTATACAAATTAAACTTATTGTCTCAAAGTGAATTTGATAAATATGCTCTTTTTGCACCTTTTAGTGGAATACTTTTAGATGGTCATAAGATTGCTGGAGAGCTTGTAATGCCTGGCGAAAAGGTCTATGAAATTATTGATTTAAGCTCATTAAAAATATTTGGTTATATTAACGAAAATGAAATTCTAGATATATCCTTAGAAAATAAAGTTGAGGTGACAATACTTAATGAAAAAGTTAATGGCACAATTGACTATATCTCTCCTATTTCAGATCCGGAGACTAAAACTTTTGAAATTGTTGTCAAAGTTGAAAATAAAGATCTTAGATATAAAGATGGATTATCATCAATAATTTCTATAGTTAAAGGAAATGTTCTTGCGCATAAAATTTCTCCCTCAATTCTAGCTTTGGGAGACTCAGGAGAGTTAGGTGTAAAAGTCATAGGATCTGATAATACCGTACAATTTAAAAAAATTAACGTTATAGAAGATACCTCTGACTACATGTTGGTGTCTGGCTTGAGTCAAAAAGAAAAAATTATAATTGTTGGTCAGCAATACGTGTCTGCGGGAGAAAAAGTTAATTTTAATTAATCATGAGCTTGGTTAACTTAGCAAGTCAATACTACAGAACTACGATTTCCATTTTCCTATTTGTTATTGTTAGTGGATCGCTAGTATTTAATAATATTCCTAAAGAGTCATCGCCAGATGTAAGTTTGCCTTATATATACGTATCTCTAGGTTTGACAGGAATATCCCCGGAGGACTCTGAAAAACTTTTAATAAAACCTGTTGAAGATGAAGTTTCAAATATCGAAGGAAAAAAAGAAATGACTAGCACTTCTTATCAAGGTGGTGGAAATGTCTTATTAGAGTTTGATGCTGGGTTTGATCCTGATCAAGCACTTTTAGACACTAGAGAACAAGTTGACAGAGCAAAATCAGATTTACCTGATGATGCAGATGAACCCAAGGTGAGTGAGGTCAATATAAGCTTATTTCCCATTTTAGTTGTTTCTATAAGTGGCGACATATCTGAATTTTTACTAAAGAAGATTTCAAATGACCTTAAAGACAAAATACAATCTCTACCAAATGTCTTAGAAGTAAATATTGGTGGTGAAAGAGAAGAGCAATTAGACATTGTCATTGACCAGAATAAAATTGAAGCTTATGGATTAAATTTAAATGAAATATTAAACTTTGTAAGATCTAATAACCAAATAGTTTCTGCTGGAAATCTTGATACAGGAGATGGAAGGTTTGTAATTAAAATTCCTGGTTTATATGAAAGCCTGAATGATGTTTTTAATACACCAATAAAGGTGAATGATAAAAAAACAATTAAATTTAAAGATATTGCTCAACTTAAAAGAACTTTTAAAGATCCAGAAAAATTTGCTCGATTAAATAATAAATCTGCATTCACTTTAGAAATATCTAAAAGAATTGGAGCAAACATTGTGGAGACTGTTGATCAAGTAAAACAGTTGGTAAAGGAGGAGCAAAAAATTCTTCCTTCGAAGGTTAACATAACTTTTTCTGGTGATGAGTCTGTAAATATAAAAAGCATGTTAGGAGATCTTCAAAACAATGTAATTTTTTCAATAATTCTTGTTATGAGTGTCGTTGTTATCTTTCTTGGCATAAGATCTAGTTTATTGGTAGGTTTAGCCGTGCCGGGTTCTTTTTTATCATCAATTTTAATCCTTTATTCACTCGGTTTTACGATCAATATGGTAGTTTTATTTGGATTAATTCTCTCAGTTGGGCTACTTGTCGATGGAGCTGTGGTTGTAGTTGAATATGCCCAAAGAAAAATACAAGAGGGTATGGGGCTAGCAGAGTCATATATAAAAGCAGCATCAAGAATGTCCCTTCCAATCATGGCTTCAACTTTTACTACTATAGCAGCATTTATCCCTCTGTTATTTTGGCCAGGCACAACCGGTGGTTTTATGAAATATATACCAATAACAGTAATATCTGTTTTAGGTTCAAGTTTAGCTATGGCCTTAATAGTTATTCCTATTATTGGAACTCAGGCCTATAAAATTAAAAATCTTTTTTTCTTCTTTATTATACCTTTGATTTTATTTGGTATTATTAATTTTGTTGCATTTAATTTTTTATCTCAACTAGAATTTGATAGCTACATTAATATGGGAGCAAAGGTTATAACTACAATTTCAATTGGTGTCATTTTGTTTTTTATTTTTAGGTATATTAAAAACAAAGGTTTTTTTCAGAAAATGATTATCCCTAGAATAAATGCTGATGATGACGAAGACTTAACTGACTTAGAAAAAGTTGGTTTTTTTACTAAAATTTATCTTTTTATTTTGAGGCTTTGTATAAATAATCCTATAAAAATAGTTTTTCTCTCTTTTATATTGTTAATTGGTATCTATGGTGCTTATGGAAAGTTTGGTAAGGGAGTAACTTTTTTTCCTTCAGTTGAAGCAGAGAATACCAAAGTAATTATTTATGCTACAGGCAATCTCTCAGTTTTAGAAAAAGATAGGCTCGTAGCAAAGGTGGAAACACAAGTATTAAACTTGCAACAAAAAAATAATGAATTTGAATCTATTTATACAACATCTGGAAATGTAGAAAATAGACAAGAAAGTTCGCCTGATATTATAGGATTTATAGATATAGAATTCAAAGATTGGGATAAAAGAAGAAAAGCAGACACGATAATTTCTGAAATAAGAAAAGAAACTTCAGTAATTCCTGGGATTAAAGTTGAAACAAGAACTTTAAGAGCAGGGCCTCCTAGAGGGAAGCCCATTGAAATCAATTTAACTTCTTCTGATCCTAAAATCACAGTTCAAGAACTTAAAAGAATTGAAAAATATCTATCAAGCATATCTGGTTTAAAAGATTTGGAAACATCACTACCCTCTCCTAGTATTGAATATGAACTTTATGTAGATAGAGAAGAGGCTGCAAAATATGGTGCAAGTATATCAATAATAGGTAACACTATAAAACTTCTTACAAGTGGGCTAAAATTGAGTGAATTTAGACCTGATGATAGTGATGAGTCCATACCCATATATCTTAGATTGCCAAAAGAGCAGAGAACGATCGATCAATTAGACAATATTAAAATACCAACATCATCAGGCTATGTACCAATTTCAAATTTTACTAAAATTGAAACCAATCAAGAGACAGGAAATTTGACTAGAGTAGAACAGAATAGAATTGAAACAATTAAATCAGATGTAACTAGATTTTATCAAACTGATGCTTATGTCAGACTTATAAAACATTGGCTTGGAATTGAAAAATTCAATATTCCAAATAACTTTGGTTTAGATATTCCAGAATTTAATTCAGCAAATATTGATCCTAGAGTAAAAATAGAATTTAAGGGAGAGGATGAAAGTCAGCAAAAGTCTAAGGCTTTTTTACAAAAAGCTTTTTTGATTGCTGTATTTTTAATGGGTTTAATTCTTTTGACCCAATTTAATAGTTTTAGTAGCACCTTATTAATTCTATTTGCTGTAATTATGTCAACAGTGGGTGTTGTTTTGGGGCTCTTAATTACAAAACAACCGTTTGGAATAGTAATGAGCGGAATAGGTGTCATCTCTTTAGCAGGTATAGTTGTAAACAACAATATAGTCTTAATTGATACCTTTGATAGATTAATTAAAAAGACAAATGATGCTAGAGATGCCATTTTAATGACTGGAGCACAAAGATTGAGACCTGTTTTATTGACAACAACTACTACGGTACTTGGTTTACTTCCCATGGCTTTAAAATTAAATATTGATTTTGTAAACTTTGAATATAGCTATAACTCCCCTGACACTCAGTGGTGGGTAGATTTGTCGAGGGCAATTGTTTTTGGATTACTTTTTTCTACTCTATTGACTTTACTTGTAACTCCATCAGCTTTGATTCTTAAATCTAAATACTTAACTAACTCCTCTAAAAAGTTTGATAAAGTAAGTAAACAAACTAAATAAAGAGAATAATAAATAAATAAGAGCAACTAAAAGAGTTGTTTGCCAAAAATAACTTATTAAAAATATTAAAATAATAACTGTAAATATAATCATAAATCTAAAATATAGAGTTTTTACTTTTAGATTTTTAACAGAGGGAGTCGGAACTCTACTAATCATCATAGTGCCCGCAAATATAATTAAAAAGGCACTTATAATAGGATAATTAATGGTAAATTCTATTTGTTCAATAAAATTTAGATAAAGCGGGATCATTATAATACCTGCGGCAGCTGGTGAGGGAATACCATAAAATACTTTGCTTTGTTCTCTCATATTTTCAATATTGAAACGAGCAAGTCTAAGAGCTGCGCAAATAATGTAAAAAAGACTTATAACCCAACCAATTCTACCAAGCTCATTAGTAAAACTTAAATTTATGAGTAAAGATGGAGCTAATCCAAAACTAATAAAATCTGATAAAGAGTCTAATTCAGCACCAAATTGGGATGATTTTTTTAATTTTCTAGCCATCCATCCATCAAAGAAATCAAAGAAGGCTGCTAGCATTATCATAAGCACAGCAATTTTAAAATTACTTTGAATTGAGAACTTTATTGAGGAAATACCTGCAATAAGTGACATTAATGTAATTAAATTAGGTATAAATTTAGTGAGCGGATGTTCGGTCATCTAAATGTCTAGATCTTTTTATATTCTCTAAATTGTATATTTTTGTTGTTTTTAAAATCTCTAGCAATGATAGTTTCACCTCCGATACATTGCTGACCAATACTTACCATTAAATTATAGGAGTTCGGAAATTCTATATCTACTCTGCTACCAAACTTGATAATTCCATATCTTTCACCTTGGTTTACTCTCTCATTAGTTTTAAGATAACAAATTATTCTTCTAGCAATTAAACCTGCTATTTGTGTTATGTATATAACATTAGATCCAGACTTAAGAGTTAATCTTAATCTTTCATTATCTTCGCTTGCTTTATCTAAAGTTGCATTAATGAATTTACCTTCAATATAATCAATTTTTGTAATATGACCTGAAACTGGCAATCTTTGGATATGTACATTAAATATACTCAAAAAAATTGAAACTTTGGTGTAACTTTTTTTTCCCTCTTTATGCTCACTAATACTTGTAATTAATCCATCTGCTGGGCTTACTAAAATATCATCACCTATTGGAACGACTCTTTCAGGATCTCTAAAAAAATAGAATGTAAAAATTAGTAATATTAAAAAAATTAAAAATAAGGGTTTATATATAAAATAAAAAAAAATTACTAATAAAAATAGTATTATCAGCGCAGCTGAAATTTCTTTATGAAACCTGAAGTACATAAGATGGAATTAATATCTGAATTGTATAATTTGATCAATAAAATAGATTTTTTTTATTAATTTAATCTGTTATACAGTCAATATCTCAGTATAAATGGCAAAAATTTTAGTAAAAAATCCTGTGGTTGAATTAGATGGCGATGAAATGACAAGGATCATATGGGATTTTATTAAGCAAAAGCTCATACTTCCATATCTTGATATAGACATAAAATATTACGACTTATCTGTGCAAAATAGAGATCAAACAAATGATGAAATTACAGTTGAGGCAGCAAAAGCAATTAAAAAATTTGGGGTTGGTATAAAATGTGCAACGATCACTCCTGACGATAATAGGGTATCAGAATTTAAGCTAAAAAAAATGTGGCGTTCTCCAAATGGAACTATAAGAAATATTTTAGATGGAACTGTTTTTAGACAACCAATTATATGTAAAAATATTCCAAGAATTGTAAGAACATGGGATGCCCCTATTGTTGTTGGTAGGCATGCATTTGGTGATCAATATAAAGCTTCAGAAATGAAGATCGACAAACCAGGGAAACTATTTATGAAATATGTTGATGAAGATGGAAAAATAGATGAAAAAGAAGTTTTTCAATTCCAAAGTCAGGGTGTTGCCCTAACTATGTATAATGTAGACGAGTCAATTAGAGGTTTTGCAAGAGCTTGTTTTAATTATGGATTAAAATTAAAATGGCCTGTGTACCTCTCAACAAAAGATACTATTTTGAAAAAATATGATGGAAGATTTAAAGAGATATTTAATGAAATTTTTCAGAGAGAATTTAAAACTGATTTTGAAAATAACCAAATAGTTTACGAACACCGTCTTATTGATGATTTGGTTGCGTCTTCAATGAAGTGGTCAGGTAACTTTATTTGGGCGTGTAAGAATTATGACGGAGACGTTCAATCAGACGCAGTTGCACAGGGATTTGGTTCTTTGGGTATGATGTCTAGTGTTTTAATGACACCCGATGGCAAAACAATTGAAGCTGAAGCTGCTCATGGAACAGTAACTAGACATTATAGGCTTCATCAAAAGGGAGAAAAAACTTCAACAAATCCTATAGCATCAATATTTGCTTGGACAAAAGGTTTAAACTTTAGAGGTGAGTTTGATGGCAACGATGAACTTATTAAGTTTTCTAAGGCACTTGAAGAAACCTGTGTTGAAACTGTGGAGTCTGGTCAAATGACTAAGGACTTAGCAATACTTGTAGACAAAAATTCGCCTTGGATGAACACTGAAGATTTTTTAAATTGTCTTGATAAAAATCTTCAAGCTAAATTAAATTAAATCTGATTTTTAATACTTAAAAAGGCTTGATTTAATTGATCTTTTTTGTTGCCACCAGCTTGAGCGAAATCAATTCTTCCCCCACCACCTTTTGAACCGAGTATATCAAAAGTACTTTTTATTAATACTCTGGCATCATAAGTGTCTATTAAGTCGTTTGTTAACCCAACAATGATAGACACCTTATCCTCATTTGTAGTAATGCAAGCTAAAATAGATTTAGATTTTTCTGATTTAAATTTATCAAAAATTGATCTGAGTTCTTTTGGGGGCAGGTTTTCTATTAATTGAGACACAAAATTAATTCCATTTATATTTGTTTCTTCTATTTTATTATTATCTTCATTTGAGAGTATTGATTTATTTTTTAAATTATCTAAATAATTTTCTAACTTTTTTATATAAAGGTTTTTATTATCTTCGCTAAAATTTATTTTTCCATTTAATTTGTTTATTTGTGATATTAAGTTAAAGATTTTATCATCAAGTTTTTTTTCAAATAATTGATCCTCTTTTAGTTTATTACTAATAAATTCATCTACCTTATTGCCAGTGCAAGCCTCTATTCTCCTTACTCCTGATGAGACAGACTCTTCACTTATAATATAAAATTTTTCTATATCTTTTACATTTGATACATGCGTTCCCCCACATAGCTCAATTGAATATGGTTTATTATTGCGTTCCCCCAATGTAACAACTCTTACCTCTTCACCATATTTTTCTCCAAACAAAGCCATAGCCCCTTGTTTAATGGCCTCCTCTTGAGACTTAATATCAATTTGTGTTTCACAAGGATTAGAAATTATATTTGTTACCTCTTTTTGAATTGTATTTATTTGATTTGGTGAAATTTGTTTATTGTGACTGAAGTCAAAACGTAATTTATTCTCATTAACTAAAGACCCGCGCTGAGCTACATGAAGTCCTAAATTATTCCGCAAAGCGGCATGAAGCAAATGTGTAGCAGAGTGATTTTTTTTTATAAGATCTCTCAAGCTCGTATCAATTTTAAGTTTAACCTCATGTCCTATTTTAAAAGTACCTGATATTACATTTCCAAAATGAATAAAAATGCCTTGAGGAGTTTTTCTAGTATCTGTTACTCTAAATTCGGCATTTTCTGAGGAAATTATGCCTTTATCTCCAACTTGCCCACCAGACTCTGCATAAAAACATGACTCATCTGTGATGATTGCTGATTGTTTTTTTTTATCGCTTAATTCATCAACCGCTTCTAACTCTAAAACCAATGCAGTTACATTTGCCGTTGAAATAGTCTCTTCATATCCTTTAAATACTGTTGGTTTCGTTTTTCTTGCAATATCAAACCATACCTTTTCAGTATTTCCATCACCGCTACCCTTCCATGAAGATCTAGCTTCCTCTTTTTGTAGCTTCATTGATGCATCAAAAGACTCTACATCAACATCGATTTTCTTAGATTTAAGATAGTCTTGTGTTAAATCAAGCGGAAATCCGAAGGTGTCATATAATTTAAATGCGATTTTACCATCTAATTTATTATTTTTAATATTTGGTATTTCTTGTCCGAGTATCTCTAAGCCTTTACTTAAAGTTTCTCTAAATTTTATTTCCTCATTGTAGAGTGTTTCCTTAATAGCCTCAGCTCCAGTGTTAAGTTCTTGAAAGAAATCACCCATTAAATTTTGCAATTCATCAAAAATTTTGTGAAATAATGGTCCTTTGGAGCCTAACGTATATGCGTGTCTTATTCCCCTTCTTAATATTCGTCTTAATACATAACCTCTCCCCTCATTTGAAGGTAAAACCCCATCAGCTATTAAAAAAGAGGAAGCCCGTAAGTGATCTGCTATGACCCTAAAACTAGATTTATTATGTTCAGATATTTTTTTTTCTATAAACTCTTGAGTAATATCAATAATATTTGAAAATAAATCAGAACTATAATTGTCATTACTACCATTTAATAACGCTGTTATTCTTTCTAGACCCATCCCAGTGTCTACACATGGTTTAGGTAAATCAAGCCTAGTATTTTTGTCTACCTGTTCATACTGCATAAAAACTAAATTCCATATTTCAATGAAACGGTCACCATCTTCGTCAACCGAACCTGGGGGGCCGCCAGAATATTTATCGCCATGATCATAAAATATCTCAGAACATGGTCCGCAAGGTCCTGTGTCACCCATAGACCAAAAATTATCAGAACTTGAAATTTTAATTATTTTACTATCAGGTAAATTAGCTATCTTTTTCCAAAATTTTTCTGCAACTTCATCATCATGATATATTGTAACTAATAATTTATCTTTATTTATTTCAAATTCTTTAGTTATTAAGTTCCAAGCGTATAGAATTGCTTGCTCCTTAAAATAATCACCAAAAGAAAAATTTCCTAACATCTCGAAGAAAGTATGATGTCGAGTTGTGAATCCAACATTTTCTAAATCATTATGTTTTCCTCCTGCCCGAACACATTTTTGAGACGTCGTAGCTCTTTTGAAGTCTAACTGTTCAATGCCTGTGAAAACATTTTTAAATTGAACCATTCCTGAATTAGCAAACATTAGAGATGGGTCATTTTCTGGCACTAAAGATCCAGATTTGACATGCCTATGATCATTATTTTTAAAATAATCAATAAATGCATTTCTGACATCATTAGAGTTCATATTCATGAAATATAGATTAATTTAACTGAAATTTAATATTATTCTTTAGAGTTTTTTTCGACGGTTTCTTCTGTTGTGGGAGGAGGTGGATCAATCATCAGCTCTTCAACTGTGTCGGAATTTGATCTTATTCTACTTTCTATTTCATTCAATAATTCAGGATTGTCCTTTAAAAATTGTTTTGTATTTTCTCTACCTTGACCAATTTTTTCATCTTTGTAGGAATACCACGCTCCAGATTTATCTATAATATCAGCTTGAACACCTAAATCTATGATTTCGCCGATTTTAGAAATACCTTCACCATACATAATGTCAAATTCAACCATTTTAAAAGGAGGAGCCATTTTATTTTTGACTACCTTCACTCTTGTTTGGTTTCCAATAATGTTATCTTTATCTTTTATTGCACCAATTCTTCTAATATCTAATCTTACTGAAGAGTAAAATTTCAAAGCATTACCTCCAGTGGTGACTTCAGGGCTTCCAAACATTACTCCTATTTTCATTCTCAGTTGATTAATAAAAACAACCATTGTATTTGTCTTTGAGATGGAGCTGGTCAGTTTTCTTAACGCTTGGCTCATTAGTCTTGCCTGAAGTCCAGGTAAAGAATCTCCCATTTCACCTTCTAACTCTGCTCTGGGAACTAATGCTGCCACTGAGTCTATAACTAATAAATCTATACCTTCAGATTTAACAAGAGTATCGGAGATCTCTAAAGCTTGTTCACCAGTATCAGGTTGAGATATCAATAACTCATCAATATTCACTCCAAGTTTTTTTGCATAACCTGGGTCTAAAGCATGTTCTGCATCAATAAAAGCGCAGGTTCCTCCAACTTTTTGGGCTTCAGCAATTATATGTAATGTTAATGTTGTTTTACCTGAACTTTCTGGACCATAAACTTCTATGACCCTTCCTTTCGGTAAACCACCTATTCCTAAAGCTATATCTAGACCAAGAGAACCAGTTGAGTATACATCTATATTTGCATCTATATCTTTCTTTCCAAGCATCATTATGGAACCTTTTCCATATGATTTTTCAATATTACTGATAACAGATTTAAGTTTGTTTAAATTTTCTTTTTTATCCATTTGATTCTATAGTAAATAGTAAATATTTGTTTCTACTTAACAAGGGTAATAATGGAAAATAATCATAATTTTAGCGATTTTATACCAGGTACTATCGTAGAGTGCCCATCTCAACCTGATTGGGGTCTGGGGCAAGTTCAGTCTTGTATAAATAGTAAAATCACTATTAACTTTGAGAACGTAGGAAAAAAAGTTATAGATTTAAATATCGTTGATTTAAAGATACACGAAAATGTTGACTGATAATTTTAAAAGAAAAATTGATTACTTGAGAATATCTGTCACAGACAGATGTGACTTAAGGTGCACATATTGTATGGCTGAGGATGTAACATTTTTACCTAGACAAGAGGTTTTATCAATTGAAGAAATTATTAAACTTACAGATATTTTTAATGAGTTGGGTGTAAAAAAATTTCGATTAACAGGGGGTGAGCCACTTGTAAGAAAAAATATCGTATCAATTATAGAACATTTAAATAATCTAAAAAATCAGGGAAAAATTTCAGAGCATACTCTGACGACAAATGGTACTAATTTATCAAGATACGCATCAACTCTTAAAAACAATGGTGTTGAAAGAATAAATGTTTCGCTTGATAGTTTAAATCCTGAAAGTTTTAAGAAAATAACTAAATGGGGAAATCTAAGTAAAGTTTTAAATGGGATAGAGGAAGCTAAACAAGAAGGTATAAAGATTAAAATAAATACTGTTTTAACTCAAAATTTCAATGACAAAGAAATATTTGATATTTTAGACTGGTGTAAAAAAAATCATTTTGATGTTTCATTAATTGAGATAATGCCCATTGGTGATATTGGAGAAAAGAGATTTAATCAATATTTATCAATGAAGAAATTTGAAGAAGATTTAGTAAATAAATTAAATT
Organism: uncultured Alphaproteobacteria bacterium; assembly: GCA_902617515.1. GTDB lineage: Bacteria > Pseudomonadota > Alphaproteobacteria > HIMB59 > HIMB59 > HIMB59. The sequence goes on along the minus strand of CACMWX010000007.1, from coordinate 15,635 downwards.
TAATTCCCTCTAAGTACCGAACTAACGGCCCCTCTAGATACTATGAGTATTCAAATCATAAATCTAAAATTGGTATTATATCTGCTATTTCTCATAACTTTTGTGATACTTGCAATAGGGTAAGACTTACATGTACTGGTAAATTATACATGTGTTTAGGACAGAATGATTTTGTTGATTTAAAATTTGCCCTAAGAAATCAAACAAAAAATGATATTATTGCTTTAATAGAATATGCAATGTCAATTAAACCAAAGGCACATAACTTTGAAATTCAAAAAGACAATTTTGAGGGATATGTTAATCGTTATATGAATGAGACTGGAGGTTAGTAAATGAAAATATGTTTTGTTTCTTTTCCTCTTGAAAAAAATATTGAAGCTCAAGAGAAACTTATAAAAAAATATGGTAATCACGATCCTGAGGAGGCAGATTTCATCGTAGCACTTGGAGGGGATGGTTTTATTTTAAAATCACTTCATAACTATATGAAACTTAATAAACCAATTTATGGTATGAATTTTGGATCTGTCGGGTTTTTGATGAACGATTATAAGCTAGATGGATTGGAAGAGCGTCTGAGTAGTGCTCAATTAACAAAATTGAGGCCATTAGTTATGAAAACCTTAAATCCTACAGGTCAAGAAATTAAAGCTATAGCTATTAATGAGATCAGTATACGTAGAGAGAAATATCAAGCTGCAAAAATTCAAATTATGATAGATAATGAGGTAAGGATTGAAGAGCTTGTGTGTGATGGTGTTATATTATCAACAGCGGCAGGTAGCACTGGATATAATTACTCTGCATCGGGGCCTATAATTCCGCTTGGAAGTAATGTCGTAGCACTTACTGCAGTAAGTGCATATAGTCCTAGGCACTGGCGTGGCGGACTACTAAAAGACAATGCTAAAATTAAAATTATTAATAATAATCCATCCAAAAGACCAATTGTGGTACATGCTGATCATATTGAAGCTAAAGATGTTATATCCGTTGAGATAGAAATGTCCGAAGGTATGGAAATACCGTTGTTATTTGATAATGATCATAAGATTGAAGAACGGGTCTATAAAGAAATGTTTAAATCAAACTAATATTGATAAAACTATTTATTTACATATTATTTCCATTACTACTTATTACTTCAAATAAAGCTCAAACTGAAGAATGTAAATCTGATAAATTATTACGTGTTGCACTTTTAGATAATTCTTATATTGATTACAAATATTATTTACTATACACACTGAACGATTTCTCATTCCAAAATAATTTAAAGTTTGAATTTTCATATTATGAGGATAATCCAAATGAATTTGATATTATTTTTGGTGAACACTACGATTTACAAAAAATGGTACAAAAAGAAATTGAAATTCCAACAGATTTGATCAATTTTTATAGGAAAAATGGTATCTCTATTTCTAATAATATTTTTCCCTTAGACTTAGATACATTTATCTTGGCTAGCAAACAAAATATAGAGATAGTATCACTAGAAGAATTATCAAAAATAAGTAGTACAACTTATTACACCTTGGGACTAAGCTTTTTACCTGAGGAAAAATTAATTAATTTTATTTCAGATATTTTTGAAGGAGTTGAATTCGAAAATTATAGTGTTAATTATGAGTCAAAATTTACTCTTTTAAGAGAAAACTATAAAAATTTAAATAAAAATATATTACTAAGTAATTTTGAAGAGATTTACAATTCTTATGAAAATTCAGAGAATTTATTTACATTATTTAGTGATGGAATAATTCTTTATAAAGGGTTTGAGTTTGAAGCATATAATAGGGTTCCTAAAAGTAAATATTCTTGGGATGAAAAAGATGGTTTTTTCAAAATTAAAGATAATTTTGAGTCAAAATCTTTTTTTGGTTTTAGTGCATATTTAAATAATAGCTCTCAGTCTAGTTTTTTGTGTTATTTAACTCAAGAAGAAAATAGACTGAATGCATTTAGGAATTTTAATATTGAATTAAGTCCGTTGTCTGAAAATGAGATACTACCTATTAAGGATTTAATATCTGAAAAGTATATTGAATTATTAAAGAACAAAAATCAAAATATTGTTAAATTAGATTACTTAAACTATGTTAAAAATCACAAATCTTATATTGACTTAATTTCAAATAAAAAAGATTTTGATGAAATATATAAAGATAAAAATTATTTAAATTAATAAATTTTTTAAATATTAGATTTTGAATAATAATTCATCAAGTAGGGTATTAAAAAAAATACTGATCCATAATAACTAGAAAAAATACTTTGTGATGTCGAAAGTGGAAAACAGATGGTAATAAACAATATACCTATTCCTATAAAAATCTTATTATGATTTTTCTTATAAAATTCATAAAATGAACTAAAAAGAAATATGATAAATAATATTGATCCTAACAATCCATAATCAGATAGTAGTTCAATATATATATTATGTGGATGTTTAGAGCATCCTATATGATATTCATTACCTAGAAGTAAATCACAATTTTTATTATAATATCTATATCCCCCGCCAAAAATTTTATTATGTGACCAAACATTTATTCCAGATTTGAAGTTTAGAATGTATTGATTAACAGATAAATGTTCGTTGATTGATTGTTTTTCATGAGAATTATCATTGTTGATAGTATTAGAAACTATAGTTGAAAAAGTCGTATAAGTTGAAACGTATCTATCTAATAAACCTTTGTTTAAAGATAAAATAATCAATAAGATTGATGAGGTAGCTACAAGAATAGCAAAAAGTTTTTTTTTATTTTTTAGAAATAAAATCATTATTACTATACCAAAGAAATATTGTAGTAAAGGCATACGCTCTCCTGATAAAAAAATTATCATTGAAGAAAATAATAATAACAAAATGAGAAGAATATTTTTTTTATTACTTAGTAAATAAATTGCTAATAGTGGTAGAGAGGTTTTTAGTAAAAAGCTCCCAACTATAGGTTCCTTTCTAAAAAAACTTGTTAATCTATAAGAGTCAAAAATTTCAAATCCAACAACATTTACCCTTAAAAAATATTGATAAAGACCGTCGATGGAGATTAGTAAAGTAAAAAATATTAAAATTTCTTTTAAATGTATTGAATGTTTTTTTTTTGTACTAAAATAAAAAGTTAAAAACAAGTATATTATTAAATACCTGAAAAAAGAAAGTATATCGATATTAAAATTTTTTTTTAAAATACTTACAATGAGTGCGTAAACAAAAAAAATTATTAAAAAAAAAGAAGGTTTGTCTATATAAAAAGATTTTAAAGTAATTCTATCTAAGTGCAAAAAAATATAAATCAAACAGAATATACTAATTAGAGTTACATAAATATTAATAAGAGCAGGACCAGCAATATAAAAGAAAAGATAAAAAAAGAAAAAGATACTAAGAGTATTTTGTTTTATAAAAAAGTTAATTTGTTTATTTAATTCTATCACGAGAAAATCTATAATAGTTTTTGAGACAATATAGCTTATGCGAATTAATGCAATTGTCTTTTATTTTCTTATCATTTATTTAATTTTAAATAAAATAAACAATTACAAATAACTAATTTTTCATAACATGATACAGATAAATTTTTTATAGTTGTAAGATTTATAAAATAATATAGTTAATAATCATTGATATTGTTTATCTTTTGATAGATGAATTTAATATGGCCTCGTGCTGGAATTGGTAGACAGTCTGGACTTAAAATCCAGTGGGATTTATTCCCGTGGCGGTTCGAGTCCGCCCGAGGCTACCAAATTATCTTGTTTCACCCAAATCAAGAACTAATTCTTTCAAATTTAGACTAATCCAATGATCTGACATTAAATCAACGATAATTTTTGTGAAATCATCAATTTTAATAATTTGTTTTAGAGGGTTTTTATTTTTTAATTTGGAAATATTTTTTTTACTCATTTGCTTATACATATTTGTATCTAAAATCAAAGAGGGGCAAATAATATTAAATCTAAATTCTCTAGATCTGTTTTGATGCATAGATTTCAAGAAAGCATGCATAGCATTTTTTGATGAGGCATAGTAAGGATCATAACTGCCTCTAATAGCTGATATTGATGATATAAAAATAATATGTGGAACTATTTTTTTAGAGATCTGTTCTAATAAACTTTTAATTAGTACACTTGAATTTATAAAATTAATATCGATTATTTTTTTGATTTCTTCATATGAATATTCTTTTTCATTTTTACCAAAAATAATGGCTGACACAATAATTACATTATTAATTTTACTTAAAGTTTTTTGGTTTGATGACAAAAATTTTTTTAAGGAGCTTTTATCATTGAGGTCTAAATAAAAATAATTTTTTTTTATTGAAACGGCATTAGATGTGGTCAAATAAACGTTATGCTTTTTTTTAAATAAATTTTTCTCAAGTGCCTGAGATAGCTTAGAAGATGAGCCTATGATTAAAGTATTCTTTTGCATCAGTGATAATTTAAATAGTGATAATAAAATAGTTACATTAATTTTTCTACATATATTATGCAAATAATAACTTTTAAATTAAAAAATAAGTAAATTTAATTAATTGAAAAAAATTTTAGTGAGGGTGTTGATCCATAACCCTCTATATTTTTGTATTTCAAATAGATTGAATTTGCATTACCAAACATATTAGTCAAATCAGTGGAATTTGTAATTTTCCATGTGCGGATTTCTTGATTAAATGAAATAGCATTAAAGAACATATGTCTCATATTTATGACATTACTAGTATCCCATAATTCTAATGATTGATTGAAGGCACTTGCGCCCTCAAACATACTAATCATTGATTTGATATTAGAAGTACTCCAATTATCGATTGGTTGATTAAATTTATTAGCAAAGCTAAACATATAATCAGTTCTAATTAAATTTGAAGTATCCCATTTATTAAGAGGTTTATTGAAAGATTTTGCATTATAAAACATATCCTCCATGTCTTTAACATTTGAAACATCCCATTTATCAAGAGATTGATTAAAAGTAATGGCGCTTTCAAACATTGAGTCCATTGTAGTTACTTTTGAAGTATCCCAGGCATTAATAGATTGATTAAATGAAAACGCATTTTCAAACATGCCTATCATAGATCTAACATTAGAAGTATCCCAAGTTCCGATAGGTTGATTAAAATTTTTTGCAGAGTAAAACATGTAATTCATTTTGTTGACCTTGGAAGTATCCCAACTACCTATGGGTTGATTAAAGGAAGTGGCATTAATAAACATCCTGTCCATATCTTTGACATTAGAAGTATTCCAACCTCCAATAGGTTGATTAAAGGATGAGGCACCTGTAAAAATTTCATGCATGTAGATTACTTTTGAGGTATCCCAAGTTCCGATAGGTTGATTAAAAGATAAGGCATTTTTGAAAGTTGAATACATTGTATAAACATTTGATGTATCCCAGTTTTGTATTGGATGATCGAAATTACTGGCTCCTTCAAAAATTGAGTCCAGATTTTTTATGTTTGATATGTCCCAATCATTTATATTTTGGTTGAAAGATTTTGCATTTTTAAAAATATTATATATTTCCTTAACTTTAGAGGTATCCCAACCTCCAATAGGTTGATTAAAGGATGAGGCACCTTCAAACATAGAATTCATGTAAACTGTATTAGAAGTGTTCCACTTTCCAATATCTTGGTTAAAAGAAATTGCATTTTCAAATAACCTAGACATGTTCTTTATATTCGAGGTATCCCAACTACTAATATCGTCATTAAATTCGATTTTATCTTGAAATGCTCCAATTCCATTTTTTGAAATTAAACTATCCAAGTGAGAGATATCGCAAGTACTAATATCGTCTCCACTTGAGTCCCAATCCAAGATATTATTTAGAAATATTAGATTACGTTGATTATTATTTTCAGGGATAATTTTGTTAGTAATCTCAGTGCCCCCAACCTTAAAGTATTGATCATCAATTATACACTCAGATAAAAGTAATGATGATGATAATCTAAAAATAAATAAAATATACAAAAACAATAATATTGTATTATATAAATATTTTTTTAATTGAACTTTGGCCATATAGATTAAATTATAATGTTAAAAGGGTTTTCATAAATAAAAATAAATATAAAGTGACAAAATATGATTTTTAAAATAATTCATTTGTATAAAAATATTGGTTTAGTTGAATTCATTAGATTTATTTTAAACCAATTATTTATAAAATTTGGATTTCCTTTAAATGAAATTCATATTAAAGAAAAATTATCTAAATATCTTATTGAAAAATTTGGATATCAAATAAAATATGGTCAATTTTCGGGATTATTATTGAATAAAGATTATTGGTGGGGAAAATATGACATAACTAATAAGCTCCTTGGAAGCTATGAAAGCCATGTTACTGAACACTTAATCAAATTATCAAAAAAATATAAATATTTTATAAATTTAGGAGCTGCAGATGGTTATTTTGCTATAGGGTTACTTAAAAAAAGATATATCGATAAGGCAATTTGCTTTGAAATATCCCCTAAAGGAAGAGACAATATTTTAAAAAATTCACAAATAAATGGGGTCTCTGAATATATTGAAATTTATGGTGAAGCTAATAAACACTCAATAAATGAAATTATATTAAAAAATAAAGAGTCAATAATTCTTTGTGACATTGAAGGAGGTGAATTTAAACTATTCAATGATACATTATTATCATCATTAAGATTTTGCTCAATAATTATTGAAACTCACGAATTTCTAGAAAATTATAGTCATGATGATTTAAAAAAATTAATTGAAAGATCTGAAAGATATTTTGATGTTAAATATATTAATAAAAATGCAATTGACATTAACGCATATGAAGAATTAGATGATTTTCCTGATGATTGGAGGTTATTAGCTTTCAGTGAAAATAGACCTAAAAAAATGAATTGGTTAATTATGGTACCAAAAAATTATGAAACTAAATAAATCAATAATCCACTCTTCATTTATTTCAAAATTGAAATTATTAAATGAAAAAATTAGTTTACTAGAAAATAATTTTGAAAGCCTTTTTGAATTAATTTCCTTATCTAAAAGAACTTTAAATAAAAAAGGAAAAATCATCTTTGCTGGCAATGGTGGCTCTGCATCACAGTCTCAACATATGGCTGCAGAATTGGTAAATAGATACAAATTGAATAGAAGATCACTCCCTTCTGTATCATTGACTAGTGATACTGCAGTAATAACATCAATAGCAAATGATTTTAATTACAAATATATTTTTTCTAGGCAACTATCAGCTATTGGTAATAAAAATGATTTACTAATTTTGCTTACATCAAGTAATAAAAGCTTAAATATTTTGGAAGCGATTCAACAAGCAAAAAAAATGAAAATAAAATCTGTTTTGATTACTTCAGATAAGTCTAAAATTGTTAAAAAGACTGATTTAATAATTAAATTACCCTGTGAAAATACAGATACATATCAAGAATTAGAACTCATATTTTCTCATTTTTATATTGAAATGTTAGAGGGCCTGATTTAACTGATTGGCAAACTCTTTAAAATAATAATTAGATTTCTTTAAATTAAATATTTTTTTAGTTTTTTGAATATCAATTAAATAATTAAATACAGGTAATTTATTAGAAACATTTTTGTTATAATTAAAAAATTTAATCACATCAGAAATTGTCAATGTTCCTTCTCCAGAAACATTAAATATTTCATTATTAATTTTTTCAGTTTTAAGAATAAAATTAAAAATATCATATGTTGAGATAAATGAAAATTTGCTTTTAGGATGGACAAATAATTTTTTATTATTAGAAATATCAAAAATTGGGTTTTTTTTTAAATTTTTTCCTAGAACTCCTCCCAATCTAAGAATTAAATATTTTTCAGTATATTTTTGAATTAGCTCCTCTGAGATTTTTTTTGTAAAACCGTAGTAACTAAGAGTATTTTTATTAATTTTTGTCTTTTCTTTGGTGGATGTTTTTTTATTGAAATTTCCATAAACATCTATCGAAGATAAGAAAACATATTTGTCATATTTAAAATCAAATACTGAATTTATCGTACCTATAACATTAAGCTTGAAATCATCAATGGGATATTTACTCGCAAAATATTTTCTAGAATTGCCATTAGCATTTATAAAAAGATTACATTTTTTTTTAACAAATTTTTTATAATTTTTTCTAGTTATGGAAAAAACATCATAATTGTAATGTTTAAAATATGTTACAAGCTCGGATCCTATAAAGCCATTACCACCTAAAATAAATACTTTTTTTTTTACGAATAATTTTTTTGAAACCATATAACAGTCTTTTTTAATCCTTCAAATAAATCAGTTTCTAATTTTAAATCTAATTTTAACATTTCCTTATTAGAAAAAATTTTTACACTTTGGCCACTAGGTTTAGATTTATCATATTCAATTTTACCATTATAATTAGTTATTTGAATCAAAGACTTTACAACATTTTTAATACTTACACCTTTGCCAGAGGAAATATTCAACAAATCAAAATTATAATCATTATAAATAATTTTTATTAAAATTTTTGCTAGATCTTCAGAGTAAATAAAATCTCTTACAGGGTTTCCATCTCCCCATATTTTTATTATATTTTTATTATCAATAAATTTCTTTACTAGTGCTGGGATAACATGAGATGTATCTAAATCAAAATTATCGTATTTTCCATAAACATTTGCTGGTATTACTACTTGTGAATTTATATTATATTGTTTTTTAAAAGCATAACTTGCAATAATTGCAGTTTTTTTTGCCAAAGAATATGGAGCACTATCAATTTGTGGAAATCCATTCCATATATTATCTTCAAATAAAATGTCACTTGTATCAGGATAACTACACCCACCAATCGTGATAAGAGTTTTTTCAACTTTATGTTTTGACTTTAAAAGAGCTAAGAATAAATTATTTATCATATATAGATTTCTATGATAAAAATCAGCTGGAAAATCCCTGTTTGCTTTGATTCCACCACTATAAGCTGCTAAGTGAATAATTTTATTTGGTTTAATATCATTGATCATTGAGTAGAATTCATCTTGAAGTTCTAGATTATAATCTTTAGATGTAACGAATATGAAATCGTTTGAAGATTGGCCAATTATATCTTTAATATTATTCCCAATAAAACCTGAAGATCCTGTTACTAATATTCTCATTTTAATATTTGTAAAAAACTTTTTTCAAAAAATTTCTTTGAGTGCATTATTCTAATCTTCTTATGAAAATTTAAAAATTTTTTATCAATTTTATTTTTAAAAACATTATCATTGAAATATTTATTAATAAAATTAATAAAATTATATTTATTAGTCATTATAAGTTCAGTCAAATTATTTTGTCGAAGCAATATAGACATTGAAGTACCGCTATAAACTAAAGGAATACTTTTATTGACAATTGAGTCAATAAATGTACCTGAACTGGAATATTTATAGAATTTGGGTTTTAGAGTTAAAACAGAAATATCAGATTTCTTTATGTAATTATAATATTTAGTAAATGATAATCCATCGTTCATATATATAATATTATTCATATTTTTATCTTTAAAAATATTTTTAAAAAAAACAGACATATATTTGTCAAATTTAATTCTAGAAGAAATATAGATCATATCTTTGATATTTTTATCTTTTCTCACTTCACCAGGAAAAATAATTGATGGCACGTTTAAATTTTCTTTAATTTTGTAATTAGAATAAAAAGTTGGGACTGGTAGATAGTAAAATTTATGGTTATAGATTTTATTTAATTGTTGATTAAGAATTTCAGTATCAGTAATAAGTTTAAAATTATTTTTATTAAAAGATTTTATAAAATTTATAATAGTAAGTGAAATAATTTTATAATATGTTGATATTATAAAGTTTCCATTTTTAGGATGTGTTCTGATTAATATAAAATAGTTTAAATCTTTATTAAACTGATTACTTTTTGCAAAATAAATTAAAACAATCAAACTAAATAAATTAAAAGACTCTAAAAAAAAATTTATTTTTCTACCTTGCTCTTGACTAACTAAATTTTTTAATTTTTCATAAAAAAATATTATATCTCTATATATATTTTTAATTTTTAATAAAAAAATTAGTTTTAAAATTCCTGTAAATGAATTGTCTAATACTGAGTTGTGAATAGGTAATTGATTTTTTGCAAAAAAAAATTTAATTTTATTTGAAAAAACTATTGGCTTATAGTTAATATTATTCTTCAAACATATTTCTTTTATAAAAAAATGATAATTATAAACATGACCATTTTTATTTTTTAAATTAAAAATAATAGGTACTAATAAATTATTATATTTCAATTATTTTTGATTTGTTTTTTATAAATTTTATATCTATGTAGTTTTTTTTATATTTTTCTTTTAATTTTTTTTTTGTACGTTTATTAGAAAAAATGCAAATACATCCACCAGATCCTGCTCCTAAAAGTTTTAAGCCAAAAATATCAAAATTCTGAATATCAGAAATTATTTTTTCAATTTTATTATTTGATATTTTTGATGATATATTTTTTTTTAACTTCCAATATTCATCTATAAGCTCACCAAAATGAGCAAGGTTGAAATTAGTTGATTTTAGAAGTTTATCAGCATCTTTTGTCACTTCCACTATTCTATCAATAAGATTTTCTACTTTTGATGTAATGATTCTTTTTTTTATATGGTTAGTTACTATATGTGTAGATTTTAACCTTGGTAAATAAATTAAAGATATTGAATTTTCAATTAAAGAAATATTTTTTTTTGAGTAATTTTTTGATACTGTAATTTTATTATTTTTATATAGCACTTTACTGAAACCACCAAAGCTAGGGTATACGAAATCTTGATACCCAACATAATTTCCTATTGATCTTTCAATTTCATACGAAGAAATAAATAAATCTTTGTCTTGTTTATTTTTTTTATTTGTTACTCTATCTAAAAGCTTTACAAGACCCACTGAAAATGCACCTGATGAACCTAATCCAATACTAGCTGGTACATCTGATGAAATATTCATATCTAATTTTAAATTTAATTTGTATTTTTGAAAAATTTTTTTTAAGAAAGGATGTTTTAGTTGTTTAATTTGATTTGCTCTTTCAAAGTCAAAATATGATATTTTGTAATTATAATTATCTCTAATTAAACTATCCTTATAAGCTATATAAATATACTTATTGATTGTAGTTCCAATAGTTAACCCATTTTTTATTTTACAATAATCAGGATAGTCGGAATTGCCACCCAAAAAAGTAATTCTTAAAGGTGTTTTGGTAATAATCATATATTACCATTTTCATAGTATTTGAATGATTTATATAGTTTTAATAGCTCAATAATACCATCATCAATACTGAATTGTGTCTTAAAACCAGTAAGTTCAATTTTTTTATTAGATACAATATAATTTCTCTTATCGAGATCTTTTTTTATATTTTTTGATAAAATAACAAAATCTGGAATATATTTTTTTATTTTTTTACAAAGTTCTAATTTTGTAAGATTAGAGTCAGATAAACCTAAATTATAAATATTTTTTTTCATCATATCAAAGTTATCCAAACAATGAGAAAAGCATCTAGCAACATCTCTTATATGTATAAAGTTCCTTCGATACTCTTTCTCAAAAAGAATAATTGATTTATCCTTATAGGCTTTATGTGTAAAATCATTAACCAATAAATCTAATCTCATTCTGGGGGAAGAACCAAATACTGTTGCCAGTCTGAGACTGATAGAGCTTTTTCTTCTCATTAACTTTTTTTCAATAATCTCCTTTTGTAATGCGTATCTTGAAATTGGATTTAATTTTGAATTTTCATCAAATATTTGATTTTTTTTACCAGACCCATAACCAGAATTAGTAGTGGGCATAATAACGATTTGATCGTTACTTAATTTTTTAAAAAGATTAATTACTGATATTTCATTAGTAATAAATGACTCTTCAATATTTTGATCACATATTGGAGCCCCTACTAAAGCTGCTAACGGTATAATACAGTCAGATTTTTTTATTTCTCTTTGATAATTTTGAAAATCTCTAACGTCACTTTTAATAAAATTAAATTTTTGATTGTAAAATAAATGGTTTAGGGAGTTGGGACCATATAAAAGTTTATCAACTACTGTAATTTCATGTCCTTCATTTAATAATACCTCACACATCACTGAACCAATATATCCAGCTCCGCCTGTAATTAGGATTTTCATTTGTTAGATATCCTCTTGATATTAAAATATATAACAAATAAATAAAAAATATAAAAAAGAATAAATAAATACAAAAAATTACTCTTATATAAATATGATAACAGTGTCAAATTAACAATAAAATATAAAATAAAATATAATAAATTGTGTTTGAAAATATTTTTATTTAATTTTAAAAATAATTGATGAAATAAAAAATCATTATGTCTAACAAATATATTTTCTTTTTTAATAATTTTAAAAATCAAAACAGAAACTACATCTAGTATAATAAAAAAACATAAAAAAAATACTTCAATTAAAAAACCTTTATATATTGAAATTATAAGAAGCCAACCAAGAATATAACCTAAAGGAATACTTCCTGAGTCACCTAAGAAAAAACGATTAAATTTAAAATAATTCAATAGACCAAATAAAGAAAAAATTAATAAAATTAAACTAATAAAATAATATGAGTCTGAAATTTCATAAAATTTAGATATAATTAATAATCCTGAATTAATACCTATTAAATTAATTAATAAATTTCTATCAACTCCATCATAAAAATTAGTAACATTTATAATAAATATCCATATAAAAATTAAAATTATCTCAATGATTTTAAAAGGAATAATAAAATTAAAATAAGAATTATTTATTACATCATGTAAATTTAATGGTAATGTTGATATGGATAAATAAATAATTGCTATTTGAAAATATAATTTAATTCTAGAATTAATTTCATAAAAATCATCTATAAAAGAGAAAAGTGTAAAAAATATAAATCCACTAAATAGAAACCAAAATCTGGGTATAAGTTCATCGTTGATACTTAAAAAATCTTCATAATAAATATAAAATGAAATAAATAAGAAAAAATTGAAAATGATTCCATACCCTTTTGGGACTGGATAATCATGAACTTTGTATAATTTAGGCTTATCAAAAAAATTATTTTTTATAAAGACACTTCTCAATAAATAGCATACTAAAGATGACACCATAGCTAAGAAAGAAATATTTACTAAAAATGAAAAGCTCATTAAATATTCACCTATTTAATTTGGATTTTTGAAATATGAAATAGTATTCTTTAATCCTTCTTCAAGCTTAATTTTGGGTTCCCAATTCAATATTTTTCTAGCCAGAGAAATATCAGGTTTTCTTTGTTTCGGATCATCAGTAGGCAAGTCATGAAAACATATCTTTGATTTAGAGCCAGTTAATCTTAATATTATTTCAGCTAGCTCTATCATGTTAAATTCTACAGGGTTACCTAAATTTACTGGGGTATTTAATTTTGTTTGCATCAATTTAATAATCCCACTAATTAAGTCATCAATATAACAAAAAGACCTTGTTTGTTTACCATCACCATAAATAGTTATATTCTTCCCTTTTAGAGCTTGATTAATAAAGTTTGAAACAACCCTTCCATCATCGAATCTCATATGTTCTCCATATGTATTAAAAATTCTCATAATTCTTACATCGCAATTATATTTATTAATAAAATCATAACATAAAGACTCAGCAGCTCTTTTACCTTCATCATAACAACTTCTTGGACCAAAAGAATTAACATTGCCAAAATATGACTCTTTTTGTGGATTTTTTTTTGGATCACCATAAATCTCTGATGTTGATGCTTGTATAAAAATAGACTTTAATTTATAAGAAAGCTGTAACAAATTATGTGTACCAGCTACATTAGTCATTAGTGTGCTGACAGGATCTGCTTGATAATGTATTGGAGATGCAGGACAAGCCAAATTAATTATATAATCTACTGGAAAATCTAAATTTTTTATTTGATTTGTAATATCAATGTTTTCAAAGTTAAAGTTTTTGAAATTTTTTAATTTATTTATGTTATTTATCGTACCGGTATTAAGGTTATCATATCCATATATAAAGTTGTTTTCATTTTTAAGTAATTTTAAACATAAATTAGTGCCAATAAATCCAGCAGCTCCTGATATTATAATTCTATTTTTCATTACTTACTTTGATTGATTGATAAACAACAATTAATAAAGTCAATGAAGATATAATTAAATTTAAATAAATCAACCCAGTAAGTGATTTTATATATATCAAACCAGTAATTAAATGAAGAATAGTTAAGATGAAAAAGAAATATACAAAATTATTTTTACTATTAGCAATATTAAAAACAGCAATAAACTGAGAGAGAGCTAGAATACAATAATTTGTTGATTGTATTGTAAAAATATTTTTATATTCAGGTAATGAAATATTAAAACTATAAAAAAATATTAAATCGTAAAAAAAATAAAAGATAAAAACAACAACAGATGATATTACCAAAAATATTAGTGTGCCTTGTAAAAGATTTTTAATTGACTCTCTTAAATTATTATCAAATTTATTTTGTACTGCGATAGGAAATATTACTGCCGATAAAGATGAAAAAAGGTAAAATATAGATTTAGCAATAACGGATAGTTTACTATAATTTGCTGTTTCCTCTGAATTAAAAATATTATTTGCGATTATGATATCAACACTGATTAAAAACAGGTAATAAATATTGCAAATTAATATAAATTGAAAATCCTTAAATGATTTAAAGATGTCAAATATTACATTCTTTGAAAAACCACCTAATCTTAAATTGAATGATTTCAATAAAAAATAGACAGAAATAATTATAGTCAAAGTTATAGCCGAAATTATTGAATACAAGACTAAATCGAGGAGGCTTAAGTCTAATAAAAAATAAAAAAATACAAATACAAATAAAACTTTCAAAAACATTGGCATTGACGCTATTAATGAAAACTTAAAAAATAATCTTGCGCCCTGAAAAATTCCATGCATTGGAATTGAGATATATGACAAATTTATAATAATCAGACTTAATAAAATATGAAAATGATTATCATAATTTAATACTAATTTAATTTGATTAAAAAAAGCTAGAAAGATTAAGTCTAAAATTATCACAAGAAATATTGTAAGAAAAATTAAATTTTTGATGTAATTTGATTTAAGTAAATCAGAAAAACTAAAATTATTTATAAATGATTTTGACAACACCATTGGAGAAAATGCTATTGGACTAATTAAAATAGCTATGAAAGAGTTCAAAGTCATAAAAATAGAAAAATCATGATTATTTAGATATCTACCTAGTATAAATATGAATATATAACTAAATAAGTTTCCCAAATTAGATAGAATAAATACAGAGCTAAGACCTCTAAGGAATAAATTTAAATTATTAATCAATGCTCTAAATACTTTTTTTTAATTTGAAGATAAATAAAGATCCCAAAAGTATTAATTCTGTAACTGAGAATAATACCTCAAAAATCATAATACCAAGCGCAGTAATTATGAAATCGAGTATGAGAACAGACGAAAAAATAAAAAAAATAAGATTAAGTT
>CACMWX010000006.1 GCA_902617515.1 uncultured Alphaproteobacteria bacterium | reverse complement strand
TACTTGCTATGATCAGGATTTTTTTAAATCAAACAATTTGATTAATGGAATTTCTCCAATAGAGGATAAGGAGGTATCAGAGTATCTATCTTCAAAGAAATTAAATTTAAAATCATCAGAGAAATTTCCATTCAAAATTGACAATTTTGACTTTGCAATTATTGCTACACCAACAAATTATGATTTAGAAACTAATAAATTTGATACTTCCTCAATAGAACAATCACTGGCGAGCATTCAAAAATCTAATTCTAATCCAACTGTAATAATTAGATCAACTATACCGGTTGGATATATAAAAAAAATACAAACAAAATATGATGATCTTGAAATCATTTTTGTACCTGAATTTTTAAGAGAAGGTAGGGCACTTAAAGATAGTTTACATCCTTCAAGAATAGTTATTGGTTCTCATTCAAAAAAAGGAAAAGTATTTGCTAGATTATTACTAGACTCAGCAGAAGATAAAAATGTTCAAACTATTTACACAAATTCTACTGAAGCTGAGTCATCTAAGTTATTTTCAAATGCTTATTTAGCAATGAGAGTTGCATTTTTTAATGAACTAGACTCATTTGCAATATCAAAAGGTTTGAATACAAAAGAAATTATTAAAGCTGTAAGTCTAGATCCTAGGATAGGAGATTTTTACAATAATCCCTCATTTGGATACGGGGGATACTGTTTACCAAAAGATACAAAACAATTATTAGCAAACTTCGATAAAGCCCCCCAAAAAATTATTGAGGCAATCATTGAGTCAAATTCAATTCGAAAAGATTTCATTGGTTTAGAGATTGCAAAATTAAAACCTAAAACAGTTGGTGTTTATAAACTCATTATGAAAGAGGGATCAGATAATATAAGAGAGTCAAGTATGCAAGGCATTATGAAAAGGGTTAAAGCTAAAGGTATAAAGGTGATAGTCTACGAACCTTTAATCAAAGATAAACAATTTTTCAATTCAGAAGTTTATCAAGATTTAGAATTATTTAAAAAAGATGCTGATTTAATTCTTTGCAACAGAAGCCATTCAGAGCTAAATGATGTACAAGACAAGATCTTTACTAGAGACTTGTTTAACCAAGATTAAGACAAAGACTATAATTTCTATAAATTTATTATAAAAACATAGGAAATACATAGTATTTTTATATTTTAGTTTCACTCCAGATAGGTCTATACTGCGCAAACTTATATATATAAGGAGGAAACGATGACGATAATTAAAACATTATTTGCTTCTATGATACTAACATTAGGTTTGGCGACAGCAAACGCTGGAACACTAGATGTTGTTAAAGAAAGAGGCAACTTAATATGTGGTTCTAACACAGGACTTGCTGGTTTTGGAAATCCAAATGATGCAGGTGTATGGGAAGGAATTGACGTTGATGTATGCCGTGCAGTTGCTGCTGCGGTTTTCGGTGATGCTTCAAAAGTTGAATATGTACCACTAACTTCGAAAGTAAGATTTACTTCATTACAATCTGGTGAAGTTGATATGCTCTCTAGAAATACAACATGGACATTACAAAGAGATGTTGAATTAGGATTAGAATTTGTCGGCGTAAACTATTACGACGGACAAGGTTTCATGGTTAGAAAAGATCTTGGTGTATCAAGTGCTACTGAGCTTGATGGAGCATCAGTTTGTATTCAAGTTGGAACTACAACTGAAATGAATCTAGCTGACTATTTTAGTGCAAACGGAATGTCCTATGAGTCCATCCCAGTTGAAACTAATGCTGAAGCTGATGCTGCATATTTAGCAGGTAGATGTGATATTTACACAACTGATGCATCAGGTTTATACGCAAGTAGAGCAGGTTATCCAGATCCATCCGCACACATTGTCTTACCTGAGATTGTATCAAAAGAGCCTTTAGGTCCATCAGTAAGAGGAAATGATAGCGAGTGGGCTGATGTTGTTAGATGGTCTTTAAATGCAATGATTATTGCTGAGGAAAAAGGAATTACTTCAGGAAACGTTGATGACATGATTGCTAATTCCCCAGATCCAGAAACCCAAAGACTTCTTGGTGTGAAAGCTGGTTATGGTGCTTGGTTGGGCTTAAGTGATGATTGGGCAGCAAACATTATCAGACAAGTAGGTAACTACTCTGAGAGCTTTGAAAAGCACATCGGTGTTAATACTCCTATCAATATTGCAAGAGGATTAAACGCTCTTTATAAAGATGGTGGTATTCTATACGCACCTCCATTTAGATAAAAATATCTTATGTGGGCTATTACATGATAAATAGCCCACGTATTTAAAAAACTTAAGCTAAAATACCAATAGATATGGAACAAAATTTTATTAGAAAGCTTATTTTTGATGAAAAAACAAGGGCTTTACTCATACAGACTTTAGTTATTGGTATATTTGCAGTTTTAATTTACTTAGTAACAAAACAAACAGCATATAATTTAGAAAAAAGGGGCATTGGCACTGGTTTTGAATTTCTGAATATTGCTGCAGGATATGACATTAGTATTAGTCTCATACCCTACGATAGCAATGACACTCACTTAAGAGCTTACTTTGTTGGATTACTTAACACTCTAATGATAGCAGTTTGTGGTTGTTTCCTCGCAACCATAATGGGTTTTTTAGTTGGCATAATTAGGTTATCTAGTAATTGGCTATTTAGAAATATAGCTTATGTGTATGTAGAATTTACAAGAAATGTTCCTGTTCTTCTTCAGATAATTTTATACTACACAATTCTTTTACATCTTCCCAAGGTGAAACAGTCAATAATAATTTTTGATAGTTTTTACTTATCAAATAGAGGTCTTTTTTCACCAGCGCCTATTTTTAAAGATGGATTTTCAGTTGTAATTGGGAGCTTAATAGTAATGATTATTTTTACTTTTTTTTTAAAGAAATTCTTAAAAAAAAAACAAGAACTTACTGGTAAGCAGTATCCCATATTTTTAATTAATTCAGCTCTGATTATTTTTACTCCAATAATTTTTTATTATTTAATGGGAATGCCACTAGAATTTGATCATCCTGTAATGAAGGGTTTTAACTTTAAAGGAGGAATGGTTATAAGACCTGAATTTCTTGGAATGTTATTTGGATTATCTATTTACACAGCTGCATTTATATCTGAGACTGTCAGGTCAGGAATTATATCTGTCTCTAAGGGTCAAAGAGAAGCCGCGCAAGCAATAGGTCTTAAAGCTAATTTCATCATGCGATTAATTATCATTCCTCAAGCTTTAAGAGTGATAATTCCACCTCTTACCTCTCAATATCTAAATCTTACCAAAAATTCATCTTTAGGAATTGCCATTGGGTATGCAGATTTAGTTCATGGATTTGGAGGTATTTCCTTAAACCAAACTGGAAAAGCAATAGAAATAATGCTTATTGTTATGTCTACATATTTAACTATAAGTCTAACAATTTCTTTTTTTATGAATTTATATAATAAAGCAGTCCAATTTAAAGGAAACATATGACACCGAACACATCTCCATATCTAAGCCCTAACAAAATGTTAAATTGGTCTAAGAAAAATTTATTTTCGTCATGGGTAAATACCATTATGACAGTTATTGCCTTAATATTCCTATACGAAGTTGGGACTTTTTTCTTAAATTGGGCAATTTTTAAAGCTGACTTCATAAATAATTTTAGAGGAGAAACAATAACCGATAGAACTTTTTGCTCCAAAAATATTGAGGTTGGCCAACATGGAGCTTGTTGGGCAATTATATTCGTGAGGTTTCATCAGTTTATGTATGGTTTCTATCCAGTTGAAGAGGCTTGGAGAGTTAATTTAGTATATGCATTTCTCCCATTTGCATTAATTGGAGTTTTGTTTGATAAGTTACCTTTAAGAAGAGTTTTTCTTTATTTCACTTTTGCCTTTCCATTTATAGCTTATTTCATGCTTTATGGAGGCCCAGGCCTGAGTGTAGTTGCAACAAACAAGTGGGGAGGATTGCTAGTTACCCTATTTTTAGGAGTCACAGGGATAGCCTTGGCTTTTCCATTAAGTATTCTATTAGCTCTAGGAAGAAGATCAAATATGCCTATTGTAAAATCTATTTGTGTCGTATTTATCGAATTTATAAGAGGCGTGCCTCTAATTACGCTTCTATTTACAGCTAATGTCATGTTACCATTATTTTTGCCAGAGGGTGTAAAGCCAGACAACCTTTTAAGAGCTTTAGTTGCTGTTACCCTTTTTCAATCTGCATATATGGCTGAAGCTATTAGGGGAGGGCTTCAAGCTATACCCAAAGGTCAGATTGAAGCTGCCCAATCTTTAGGTTTGAATTACTGGCAAACTACTCGCAAAATAATCTTACCCCAAGCGCTCAAAATAGCTATTCCTCCTATAGTAAACACATGTATTGGTCTGTTTAAGGACACCTCTTTGGTATTGATTATTGGTTTATTTGATTTACTAGGAATTGGTAGAGCTGCTCTATCTGATATTACTTGGACAAAACTTTATTACGAAGTTTATGTTTTTGTATCATTAATATTTTTCATATTTTGTTTCGGTATGTCTCGCTATAGTTTATATTTAGAAAAGAAATTAAAAACGGACAACAGTTAAAAAAATGGAACAAGTTATTCAATTAGAAAAAGTGAATAAATGGTTTGACGATTTTCACGTACTTAAAGATATTGATTTAACAGTCACTAAAGGCCAAAAAATTGTAGTTTGTGGACCTAGTGGATCAGGTAAATCCACTATGATCAGATGTATAAACAGATTAGAAGCTCATCAAAAAGGTCAAATAGTCGTTCATGGAACTGAATTAACCAATGACTTAAAAAATATTGATATGATAAGAAAAAATGTTGGAATGGTTTTTCAACAATTTAATCTGTTTCCCCACTTATCAGTTATTGATAACATTACACTTGCTCCAATCTGGGTAAAAAAACTACCAAAAAAAGAGGCTGAGAATATAGCCATGACATATCTTGAAAAGGTAAAAATCCCTGAACAAGCTCAAAAATATCCCGGGCAGCTGTCTGGTGGTCAGCAACAACGAGTTGCTATTGCGAGGTCACTTGCAATGAACCCAGATATAATGTTATTTGATGAACCAACATCAGCTCTAGATCCAGAGATGATCAAAGAGGTGTTGGATGTGATGATACAATTAGCAGAAGAGGGTATGACTATGTTAGTTGTCACGCATGAGATGGGATTTGCCAAAACTGTAGCTGATCAAATGATATTTATGGACGAGGGAAGAATTGTTGAACAAGCAACCCCAGATGAATTTTTCAATAATCCTAAAAGTGATCGAACCAAACTTTTCTTAAGTCAAATTCTTAATCATTAAAGTAATCTAAGATGAATGAAGTTGTTATGGCTTTATTATCTGGGTGGATAATATTTTATTTTGCTGTATTTTTGCCAGGACCTAACACGTTTTTTGTAGCATCTGTTGGCATTAGTGGACAGAAAAAACAAATTTGGGGTGCTGCAGTTGGCACTGCTATTGGTTCTTTTACTTGGTGCTTACTTGCTACAACAGGTATTTCTTTTCTAATTTCAAATTTAATGGGGTGGGGTTTTGTTGTTTTAAAGGTCTTAGCTAGTCTTTATATGATTTATTTAGCATATCAAATTGGCAGCCAATACTTTAGCTCTGAAAATCAACTCATAAAACTATCTAATGAAAGAAATTTTTTAAATAGTATGAAGAAAGCAATAATTGTTGCTTATACCAATCCCAAAGCTTTCGCATTTTGGTCTGCTCTAGCAACTTTACAATTCAGTGAAAATCTAAATTTTAGTATCGCTCTAATTTTTGCAACAGGTAGTTTTTTTATTTCAGCAATGAATTATTCAATTATCGGCCACTTTTTTGGTATAAAAAAGTTTTCAAATTACTTCAATAGACCTAAAAATATTGTCAATTTAATATTTGCTGGACTTTTTATATTTGTAGCTATTGAAATTTGGGTGTTAGGCTAGGCAAAAAGCCCTAGATAGGGCTTTTTAAAATTTTCTAATAAATCTTCTATCTATCTCTTTTTGTCTTCTTTCAAGATCAATCATGTCGATAGCTTGAGATAAATATACCTCTTCTTTGTAAGACCTTGATTTTTGGTCATTTTTTCCATTAATAATTATTTTTCTAATAGATTTAAATAGATTGCTCATTAGGCAGCCTCTTTTAAGCTATTTGGAAATGACTGATTTCTTTGATACTCGGAGTAAGCCCATTGCCAATCAGGGCCATATTCAACCTTACAAAAATTTATAATACTGTCTTCTTTTTTAGTAAATAAAGATAACCAGAATTTTAAAGATCTTTCTGTAAATCCAAAAATTTTATTCATAATTTTTTTTCCTTTCTTACATATATATAGTTTTAAAAAGAAGTTTTACTTTTGCTAAATATAGACAGCTGATGTCTATTTATGAGACTTCAAACAAATTCATTAAATATTTTTAATTTGCATGTAGTCTAAGTAACAAAAAAAATGATAAATTTATGACATGGATTATAAAATTTTCGATGGTCATAATGATGTATTATTTAGACTATTTTTAAAGAACAAACCTGACTCCTATCTTGATTTTATCGATGGAGATAAAGAAGGACATTTAGATCTTCCTCGAATGAACCAAGCTAATTTTAAAGGAGGTTTATGCGCCATATATGTTCCTACCCCAGAACAAGATATCTCTGACTCTGATAAGTTGGTCAACTATAAAGATATGGAGCAAGATGAGTATTTATTACCACTTCCTAGGCCCGTAGACGTAAACGATGCATTACCAGTTGTTTTAAATCAATTGTCTATCCTTTCAAAAATTGAAAGAAACTCAAAAAATAAAGTTAAGATTTGTTTATCTGGCAAGGATTTGGAAAACTCGTTTAAACATGATGACCAATTATCTGTAGTAATGCATATAGAGGGTGCAGAATGTATAGATAAAAATTTTTATAATCTCGAAACTTTATTTCGAGCTGGTCTTAGATCAATTGGGCCAGTTTGGTCAAGGCCTACTATTTTTGCAGAGGGCGTTCCCTTTGCTTTTCCAACTTCACCAGATATTGGAGATGGTTTAACCGAAATAGGAATAGAACTAATAAAAAATTGTAATTCACTAAATATGTTAATTGACACCTCTCATTTAAATGAAAAAGGCTTTTGGGATATAGCAAAATATTCAAATTCGCCCCTAGTAGCCACGCATAGCAATGCTCATCAGATTTGCCCACATTCTAGAAACCTTACAAATAAGCAATTAGATGCAATCAAAGAAACTCAAGGGATGGTTGGAGTTAATTTTGCCCCAGCTTTTTTAAGGAAAGATGGAAAAATGGTTTCTGATACAGATTTGCAAATAATAGTTGATCATTTTAAGTACCTTATTGACTATTTGGGAGATGATAAAGTTGGATTTGGCTCAGATTTTGACGGTGCAATGATGCCAAAAGATCTAAATAGTGTTCTAGGTATGCACAAATTAATCGATCTATTAATTTCACAGGGTTTTAATGAAAACTTAATGATTAAAATTTCACATTTAAATTGGATTAATCTTTTAAAAAGAGTTCTAAATTAATAAATATTCAATGAAGTGAAACTTTAGTATCAAAAAAATTCTGATATAATCTTTATATGGGACTTCACTTTGACTATAAATCAAAAGCTGGTGAAAGAGCTATGGAGAAAGAGCGTAAGCGCCAAGAAAAACTTGCCGCTAAAAAGGCTAAAAGAGAAGCAAAAAGAGAAGCAGAAGAGTTAGCCGAATTAGAGCGCCTTACAGATCCAAATGCTCCAGCTGAGGGAAATCAGGAACAGTAATCTGATTACCTTCAAATATATTAATTTTTTCGATCGCTAGTATCGACTCAGATTCTTTTTATCTTATAAATTTTTTGATCCTCTGTCATAGATCTGACTTGCTTTTTATACCATTCCTTAAAATCATTTGATGTGTCATCATAAAACATCACTTTCTTTCGAATTAAGAAAATACCAATATCACTCTCTGGAATTCCAATAAAAGTCTGTCTTTCTGTGTGCATCACTTTTACACTTTCTTGCAAAGGTTCATGCTCACATAAATAATAACCATAATGCTCTCCCCAAACATATCTTATAATAGGAGTTGTTGCTTCAATCATCATCTGAACATATTTATCCTCATTTTTTAAAAAATTTTCCATACCTGGTACAGGTTGATGGATTTGAGCAAAACTAAGACCAATTTTTTCTTTAGGCACCCAAACGGAGGGAAATGAAACATGTAAAGCTATAAGTTTGTTACACCTGTGAAAAATGGCTATATCCTCTTGAAGATTATAACCAAGTTCTACAAAGTTATTAAAGTTAGAGTTTTTAGATGGGTATTCTTTTTTTAATATAGAATTTAACTTCTCGCATACAGCTATATCAATTTCTTTTGTAAAATAATCATCAATAAAAATATTTTCTTTACATTTTTGTTTCAAACTTAAATATCTTTCTTCATGCTCATCATATTCAATAATTGGAAGGTCTTTTATTTTTTTTATTCCAGGAGCTACAGAGTAAATAGGTCCATATGGTTCCCAGTCGATCATTTTGTAAATAAAATCAATACTCCTATTAAAGTGATAGCAATAATAATTAGTCTTTTAAATAGGATTTCCGGTATTTGTTTATGAATAAAATAACCCAGCCAAACACTCAACATAACTAAAAGAGCTATTGGATAGTACATTTTCACTATCTTTAAATAGCTTCCTCCCAAAAACACAAAAAATATTGCTCTCAAAGAGTTTATAATAAAAAAATATCCAGCCATAGTTGATCGCAACTCTTGTTTTGAGGAGAAATAATCTTTATAACCCATTAATACAAATGGTCCTCCAATAGTATAAATGCCTTGAATAAATCCACCAAGAATTACAAAAAAATTTTTCAAGAATTGAGGAAACTTGATATCAGGAAAAAATAAGTTGAAACATCCGTAAACAATTAAAATTAATGCAAATATTTTTATTAAAACATCTGATGCAAAATAACTTATAAAATATGTTCCAATTAATGCACCAGGAATTGTATAAATTAAAATTTTGCCCA
This sequence comes from uncultured Alphaproteobacteria bacterium, assembly GCA_902617515.1. Lineage (GTDB taxonomy): Bacteria > Pseudomonadota > Alphaproteobacteria > HIMB59 > HIMB59 > HIMB59. The sequence continues at coordinate 45,342 of CACMWX010000006.1, read as the reverse complement.
GATGTTTTAAAGAGACATATTTGTATGATTGAATTAAAACAGCTAAACCGGAGGATAGCCCAACAATCATTGCAAGCTTTAACAAAGAATTAAAGTCAAAGAAAAATCCACTAATTCCTAGAAAGATTATCGTACCACCAAAACCAAAAATACTTTCAATGGCGTATGCAAAACAAGCTATTAATGCAATAGTTGAAAAATTTGGCATTTAATTCTATTTAACAATTTAGAATGTTTTATGTTAAAAGTAATCTATGTATTTAAAAGTAATATTTTCTTTTATTGTAATGTTATTTCTTAAAACGAATTTATTGTATGCCCTTTCTCAAGATATTTCTTTAACAATCATGGTTCGTTCTACACTGGGAACAGAGTATATTCTTGCGAAAAGTATATGCAAAATATTGGACAGGGAACTTGAAATATCTCATAGATATGGTGGCTCTAACACATTAGAATGCAATACACGCCTTGATGATAGCGTTGATGAAATTATTAAAAAAATTGAACAAAATCAATTTCAATATGCAATTATTAAAAAATCAGATTTATTCGATCGTCCCTCTAATTTGTCGCTTCGTTCAGTTTTAAATTTTCCCGCAGATAATGATTATGTTTTCATTTCAAACCAGAATGTAGATCCTAATGTGATTAAGGATATAAACTTTGGAATTATGAATCATTTGCTTGAGTTTCGGTATCTTCATAAATCTTTTTTTGAATTTTCAGAAAATAATTTAATTGTTAAAGAAAAAATACCATTACACTTAGGGACTTTAAAATTTAATGATGAGTGGAGTAGTGGTAAAAGAAGAGGGTTTACAGAGGTAGACTAATTTTTACAAATCCATCAGTTACAACAAAAATAAATATTAAAGCAAAAAATACTCCACCAACAAAAACTTTCATCACACAAACTTACTAAATAGATTTTAGGTGTAAAGTATATAAACTGTGCAAAATTGTCATGAACGAGTTTATTTTTGGTTTTTCAACAGGTTTAAGTTTAATACTTGCTATAGGTGCACAAAATTTATTTGTAATAGAGCAAGGTATAAAAAAAAATAATATTTTTTTAGTAACTTCAATATGTATATTTGGTGATTTCTTATTGATTTTTTTTGGAATTTTCATATTTCACTTTATTAAAAATTTCATAAATGATCTGATCAATTTATTATTATCTATAGGGCTTGTCCTCTTTCTTTTAAATTTTATATGGTCAAAAATAAAAACATTTAAACATGATATTGTATTTTCACAAAAATATTCACAAACGTCAAAGTTAAAAATAGCACTTCAGACACTTGCCTTTACTTTTTTAAACCCACACGTTTACTCAGACACTGTTTTTATTTTAGGAAATTTATCAAAAAATTTTCTAACTATGTCTGACAAGATTTTATTTGGATTAGGTGCAAGTCTAGCTTCATTTATTTTTTTTTATTTTTTAGGCTATGGTGCTCAATCACTAAGGTTATATTTTTTGAACAAACAAGTGTGGAAATTAGTTAATATAATAATAATTCTTTATTTGCTTATACTTACCTTATCTATTGTTTTCTTGGAAATAATTTGATTATTAATTTTTTATTTATAAATTATTTCATCAGCTGTCTGAAAGTTGCATAGTTGTTATGCAATCATAACACGAGTTTTTTAAAATATTATATGTATAAATTTATTAGGAGCAGTTTTTAAAAGTTTCGATTAACTCCGTGTTGACATAGATACTTAGTTATTCCCTCCTAGTTATAACAAACTGCTCCATTAACAGTATGCCAAGCTTCACAACACTTTATCCAGCACTTTTGTTTCCAGCTATACCTTTAATGATGATATCGTTTGGTAATAGATATACTTCTCTTGCTTCATTAATCAGAAAGATCCATGACACGATAATTACAAACAGAACAACTAGCAATGTGGTTCAACATCACTTAGATCAAATTAAAGTACTTACAACCCGTTTAACATTAGTTAGGTCAGTTCAAACCCTCTCTGGGATCAGCTTTTTGCTGAATTTAATATCTATTTTTTTTAGCTATATCAAGATTTATGACTTAGCCTTAAATTTTTTTGGTTTAGGGATATTGATATTTTCAATAGCTATAATGTTATTTATCTATGAGATACAATTATCTACTAAAGCTCTTAGTAAGCATTTGGAAGACCTGAAAGATTTTAGTTAATTTATTAAGATACCGGATTCCTTTTTAAATAAATATTTCATATGAAAAAAAACAAACACTGAGCCTAGTAAATTTGTAAAAAATATAGCCCACCAAATACCAATTAGGCCTTTTTCAAGAGTCTCAGAAAATAAATAAATTACAAATGGGGGAAGAAATACCAATCTAATAAAAGTGTAGAACACATTTACAGAAGGTTTTCTTAAACCAGAAAGTACAGAATCACACCTATCAATAACTTGATATATAAAAGCCAAAAAAGCTACCATAAACAAGTAACTACCAGCAATAATTATCACTTCACTGTCTCTTGAAAAAAAACTAGCAATCCTTTCACCCGCAAATATAAGAACTAATGCTCCAAAAATCATCATTGTCATAGATAACCTTAACGAAATTAAAAAAGCTTCATAAATTCTATCAAAATTCTTCGAACCAAAATTTTGTCCTACCATACTTAATAAAGCACTACTAAATCCTATGGCTGGTAATAAAATAATTTGCTCAATTCTTAAAGCTATACCATAAGCTGCACTAGCTGAGGCACCATAACTTGTAACAAACTTTTGCATTATAAAGAAACCAACTGCAATCATGAACATATTCATACTAGAGGGTATAGATTGTCTAAGAATTCTTAACACGAATTTAGTTTCTAGCCAAAGATAATTGTAATTGAAATACTTAAACAAAGGACTGCGAATAGCATAATAGCTTAAAAAGAAAAAATGAAATAGTTGAGATATGACTGTTGCAAGAGCTATGCCAAGAGTTCCCAATGCAGGAAAAGGACCATAACCTAAAGATAAGAAAGGACTAAATATTAAATTAATAAAAAAGCTTATGATTAATGCATTTCTATTTTTTTTTGTATCTCCTTGTGCATATAAAAGAGAATTAACAACAAAAGAAACAATAAAAATTGGAGCACCAATTGAGAGTACTTTTATGTATCTTAGACCATTGTTAAGAAAAATACCTTCTGCCCCAAAATATAAAAATACAGGTCTAGATAATAGAAAGGTTGTAAACCCAATGACTATAGAAATCAATAAAGTGATAACTAAAGCTTGAATATGTATCTTAATTGCCTCATTAAATTTTTTTTTACCAATAGCTATTGAGACAAGAGCTGTTGTACCTTGTCCAAAACCTACAGCGAAGGCCAATAAAATAAAATACAAGGGGTAAGATATTGATAAGCCTGCAATAGCCTCTGTGCTTATGAGACCAGCATAAAAAGTATCTACTACATTGTACAGAGTATAAAACAAAAGACCTGTTCCTGCTGGAACAGCCATACCGATTAATTGTTTTTTTATATCCCCTTGGGTAAGATCCATAAAATTAAAAAGGTCTTACAACTACAAGTATTACAATTAAAATGAGAAGAACTGTAGGCACTTCATTGATAATTCTTAGATATTTTGAGGTATAGTCTCTAAAATTACTCTCTAGACTTTTTCTAATTTTACTTAAATACATATGAAATGCAGAGAGAATAAGAACTAATATAATTTTCAAAAAAAGCCATAATTCAAAACCTACATAATGGATAAGGGCTAAACCAAATACCCAAGTCAATATCATTGCTGGGTTCATTATAATTTTTAGCAATTTATATTCCATTTTTTGAAATACACTATTCATTTCAGGATTGGTTATGTTTTCTACATGATAAACAAAAAGTCTTGGTAAATAAAATAACCCAGCAAACCATGATACAAAAGATATGATATGTAAAATTTTTAATAAATCATACATTTTGTTACCATTTAGCCTCTGGAGGCATTGACATTAATATAGCATCAATATTACCACCGGTTTTTAATCCAAATAATGTCCCTCTATCATAAAGCAAATTAAATTCCACGTAACGAGATCTTTTTTTTGAAAGAGCATCTAAGTCATCTTGATTAAAGTTAAAATCTTTTTTTCTTTTTGAGTTTTCAATTACAAAATTAACAAAGAATTGCCCAACATCTTTTATGAAAGATAAGTCCTTATCAAAGTCTGTATTGATATAATCAAAAAAAATCCCTCCTATACCTCTACTTTCTTTTCGATGCTCTAAATAAAAGTATTCATCACATTGTTTTTTAAATTTTTCATAATAAGTTGAATTATGTTGATCACATGTTCGTTGGAGACCTTGATGAAAATTATCTGTTTCTAATTTTTCAGGTATTGCAGGGGTTAAATCACAACCACCACCAAACCATTGCTTTCCTTTAGTGGTTATGTACCGAGTGTTAAAATGAGCTGCAGCAATTTTCGGGTTTTTCATGTGAGCTACGACTGAGATACCACTGGCCCAAAAGCTTGGATCCTCTTCGGTTCCCGGCATTGATTTTTTAAATTCTTCACTAAAATTACCATGCACTGTTGAAATGTTTACTCCTACTTTTTCAAATATTTCTCCTTTTAGTAAGGACATTAAACCTCCACCACCACCAGGTCTTTGCCACTCTTTTTCTATAAATTCAGACCCATCAAGCATTTGCATTGATCCGACCATTTGATTTCGAAGTTCTCGAAACCACTTTTCTGCTTTAGTTTGTTGATTTTTTATTTGATCACTCATACCCACCCATGTAGTTCGTTTTCTATCAACGAAGTGAGTAGGAGTATATGATCTTCTCGATCATTTAGACAAGGAATATATCCAAATTCCTTTCCACCATTTTCCATGAATATTTCTCTATTTTCCTCGTTAAGTTCTTCTATTGTCTCGAGACAATCTGAGGAAAAAGCAGGACTTATAACATGAATGTGGTCTGTACCATTTTTTGCTAAGCTCTCTATAGTTTTATCTGTGTAAGGTTGAAGCCATTCTGCTGGTCCAAATCTAGATTGAAATGTGGTCATATAACTTTCCTCTGGTAAGCCCATGGTCTCTGCCACCAGCCTAGTAGTTTTTCTGCAAAAACAATGATACGGATCCCCTTTATCTAAATATTTTTTTGGAACACCATGATAACTAAATATGATTTTTTTTGGTTTTGAATTTTTAGTCCAAAATTCTTCAATGCTATTTTTAAGAGCTTTAATATAAAGTTCATTTTCGTAATATCCTCCAATAAAACGAAGAGATGGTACCCAACGCCAACTTTTTAATTCTTCTGCAACAGCATCAAACGTTGAGCCCGTTGTAGCCGCACAATATTGAGGGTATAAAGGTAAAATAATAATACGATCACAATTTTGATTTCTAAGATTATTTAAACCCTTAGAGATGCTAGGATTCCCATAACGCATTCCAATATCAAATACGATATTTTGATATTTCTTATTAATAAATTCTTTTATTTTCGATAATTGGTTTTTTGTGTGGAATAGAAGAGGTGAACCTTCTTCTGTCCAAACAGATTTGTAATTTTTAGCTGACTTCGCTGGTCGAGTATTTAAAACTATTCCATTAAGAATAGGCCACCAAATAGCTTTTGGTGTTTCTATGACACGTTCATCTGATAGAAATTGCTTTAGATAAGTCTTTAAAGACGACTTAGTTGGTTCATCTGGTGTTCCTAAATTTGTGATCAAAATACCTGTCTTAAGACCAGAGCCATGAACGTATAGTTTATTACCTTTAAATGAAGCCATTGAAAAACATTACGATTTTTATGATAACTTAGTTCTTATCTTTTCTATGAATAAATGAACATTAGCCTCAGGAGTAGTTTTTTTTACACCGTGATCGAGGCTAGCAATCCACCCAGATCTATGAGATGACTCACTCTGTAAGCATTCCTCAACATATTTATCAATATAATCAGAAAAGGATTTAGTGTCCTCCATAGCTAACAAATCATTTGAAAAATTCCCCTGTAAAGATAAATGTGTCTTTGGTAATTCAGTGAAAACCTCCAAATTAGTTCCTAAAACTGTAAGTTTTAAATTTTTTAAATTTTGTAATTTATTAAATTTAGTTTGAGAAATTTCTTTAGTGAAATATCCAATTTTATTTGGATAACTATTTGAAATTTTAACTAAAAAAGGAATAACGAATTCATCAAAATCTTTATCATTTAGTTTATTAGCTTCAGTATCAAATATCATTAACAAATCAATGTCATTTTGTAACTGAATTTGTATATTTTTTTGTATTAACATTTCTAAAACGGGCAAGGTTTGTTGAAATAGTGTTTGTGATACAGGATTATTCCTCGTTGCAAAATGGTATAAAGTTACAGGTCCACCAGTAAATCCAATTAAGGATTTATCATTTGAAAGTTCATTTCTGATATGTTTTAGAGATATATTCTGAAAATCTATAAAACTTTCAAATTCATCAATATTAAATTCGGATATCATTTTTGAACTTAAATTTTTTTCAAATATTGGTCCAGGATTAAACTTCAAACTCATACCTAAATAATCTAAAGGAAAAAGAATATCACTAAACAATATTGCAGCATCAAAATCGAATTCAACAATAGGTCCAAGAGTTACCTCACAAGCAAGCTCAGGCTCTTTACATAATTGTTCAAAAGAATATTTTTCTTTTAATTTTCTGTAATGCTGATGATATCGACCAGCCTGTCTCATAAACCAAATTGGAGGAATTTTTTGTTCAACTTTATTTAAGGCATTAAAAAAATTTTTGTTATAGGTATTTTGCAATATCTCTAGCTCCATAAGTAATAATAAAATCTGCTTGAGCTCTTTTGAGTACCGTTAAAGACTCTATGAGCAAATCAACATAATTGCCAAATTTAGCTTTGCTGAGCATTTGTAGACTAGCATACTCACCACTTACTTGGTACGCACCCGTGGGAAGCAGTGTCTCCTTTTTTATATCTCTTATTAAATCTATTGAAGTCATACCAGGCTTAACCATTAAATAATTTGCACCTTGAGCTGCATTGCTAATTGAGCTTTTAATCGCCTTTGCTTTGTCTTCAACAGGTAATTGATATGATGACCGATCAAATCCCTGTGGTGATGATTTTGCAACATCTCTAAAAGGGCCGTAGAAGTGACTTTTAAATTTTGTTGAGTAACTCATTATTTGAGAATTTGAAAAACCATTTTGAACAAATATTTTTCTCAAATATTTAGTCGTATTTTTCATCATGTCACTTGGTGCAATTATATCAGCTCCCGCCTCAAGATATGTATTTGCCGCTAATCCTAAAGAGTAATGTGTCTTATTAAGATCAATTGATTTTTTATGAGTAACTCCACAATGCCCATCAACAGTTATTGAGCATAAGCATGTATCTATAAGTAAAACTATATCTTTTCCAAAATAATTTTTAATTCTTCTTATAACTTCATAGTGAAAGCTAAAATCCTCCGGATTTTTTTGTTTTTTATTTGGAACGATAAAAAGTAGAAAATTATTGATACCTTTTTTTAAATCCTTTTCAATTGCCTTAATTATAGATGAAGATGACCAACTCTTATTATCACCTAATCCTTTAATTTCCTTTGAATTTTTTACCTTTTGATCCACAAATAAAGGTTGAATTAAAATTTTCTTTTTAAGAGATTTAGACTGATCAATAGGGAAATAATTTTTAATCATTTAAGTTCAAAATTTTTAAAATCATCATAAGTAAGATATACATTTAATTGATTTTTAGGAATAAATTTAGAAATTTGAAGATACGTTTGACCAGGTCCACACGAATTACGCTTATTTAGTATTTCTGGTCTTAGTTGTATAGCTAATTTAAATGCAGAGAAGCTCATCCAATAAAAACTCTCCGCTACAAATAAATTATCAATCGTATTGTCATTAATCAAAGGGACTAAACTATAGTGTGATATAACAGGGAATTTTTTATTTAGCATATTTCCTTCATATGTAAGTTTATAAGTAGGTTTTTGATTATCTTTATAAAAATTTTCAGTTTCTCGATAATTTTCACCAAAACTATCGAGAGAAGAATTTACAAGAATGCCCATTTTACTTATTTTTTGCCAAGAACTTACGCCGGAAGTTATAAGATTTGATACACTTTTCAAAGATTTAAACTCTTTAAATTCTGATCTTGTGGCCAAAACATTTTTATTTTTTACTGTTTTATTAAATTCATGCAAATTTCTCTGAAACATTTGATATTTTGATAAGCTTGAAGGAAATATATTTTTAACTTTTTTAACTTTTTTATTATTTAGATATTTTTTTTCTTTAAAATATTTTTTTGTTTGATTATCTTTCCCTTGTGCAAATAAGATTTTTTCATTTAGAATATTTTCAATAGTTACACCTACATCTAAATTGCAACCACCTCCCCATTTGTATAAATATTTTCTCTCTCTTTGACAATCATCTAACGAAGGTAAATGATTAATTTTTTTCAATATTTTTTCTGTTTTTCGATCATCTCTCCTATATTCCAAAGCAATGCATCCTTGTGCTGCCGCACTAGGAAATTCAGAAATTGGTAAAATTATCTTTTCAAACTTTTTAAATTTCAATTTAAAATTTCTATAATCTTTTTTATTAATTTTTTCTCCATATTTAAAAATTCTATCTATAGCAGCTTTAGCCATAAACACCCCGTCCTCTTTTGAGGAATTTAATATTTTTTCCAGCCTAGATGGTACGTTTCCCCTAATGTCGAATGGCTTCAATTCTTCAAAGGGTAAAAACTTTCTTAATTTTTTTAAATAATATTTTCTTCTAGGAGAGGATGTCCCTATAACTAATTTTTTTTTATTTAATGAAGTCTTTTTAATAAGAATAACATCTCTTGGATCATCTCTTTTGAGACAAATAAAAGAAGTCTTATTAAGATTTTTAACAGGAAGATCTTTGAATGAATGAACTACCACATCTGCATCTTTTAAGATTAACTTTTTTGAGAGTGAATTTGTAAATATTCCAAATCCATGTTGTTCCCAAGCTTTAGCTGACATGTCCGTGTCACCAACGCTTGATGAGTAATGTGTATCAATTATATTTTTTTTTATTTTATTAATTTCTATTTCCGCAATGTGAGTCTGAATTTTAGCGAGAAAACTTTTTCTTGATAATAAAACAATCTTTTTCATAACCATTGATGACATTAAGAAATAACAAATAATCAACGCTAATACAATTTAAGCGAGACTTATTGGTCAATATGTACTTATTTCAAAATATGTTATATCTAAATAACGTTTGAAATTATGACACAAAAAGCAGTTTTAATTGTCGGAGCAGGATCAGGTTTAAGTGCTTCTTTGGCTAGAGCATTTAATTCAAAGGGGATGAAAATTGTACTTGCTGCCAGAAACATAGACAAACTTGACAGTTTAAAAAAAGAGATCGACGCTTTAGTTTTTAAGTGTGACTCAACAGAAAATAAAAGTGTTCAAAATTTATTTTTGCAGACTGACTCAATTATAGGCACTCCAGAAATTGTTATCTATAATCCATCTCTTAGAATTGTAAAACCTTTTATTGAATACGATCCTGATGAAATGCTTCAATCAGTAAAAGTAAATTGTTATGGGGCTTTTCTAGTAGCGCATGAATCAGTAAAAAGAATGTTAAAAATAGGAAAAGGTAATATTTTTTTCACTGGATCATCTGCAAGTGTAAAGGGTTTTGCCAAATCTGCGTCTTTTGCTATGGGAAAGTTTGGTTTGAGAGGCTTAGCACAATCTTTGGCAAGAGAGCTGCACCCACAAAATATTCATATAGGTCATTTCGTTATAGATGGAGGAATAGGTAAAGAACCAGTTGGAAATTATCAAATGATACACCCTGATGAAATTGCAAAACAATACCTAAATTTTTATTTACAGGATAAAAAAGCTTGGTCATGGGAAATTGAAATTAGAACAAACACTGAAAAATTTTAGAAGAACACCTTGGAAATTGGTATAGACAGTTTTGCAGATAAAAGAGAGGGCTCAGATAGTGTTAAAGCCATCAATAATGTTATTGATAGAATTATTTTTGCAGATGAAGTTGGATTAAATTCATTTGGGATAGGAGAGCATCATAGAAAAGAATTTTTAGACTCAGCACCATTTATGATATTAGCTGCAGCTGCAGCACAAACAAAAAATATTAAGCTAATAAGTGCTGTAACTGTTTTAAGCGCAGCAGATCCTGTTCGTGTATTTCAAAACTTGTCTACTCTTGATCTGATATCCGGAGGTAGAGCAGAAATGGTAGCTGGAAGAGGATCATTTTCTGAGGCCTTTCCATTGTTTGGTTTGGATTTCAAAGATTATGATGAATTGTTTATTGAAAAGCTAGGTTTGCTTTTAAAAATTAGAGAAAATGAATTTGTTAGTTGGTCTGGTAAATTTAGACCTTCGATAAATAATTTACCTATTTATCCAAGGCCTATTCAAAACCCTGTCCCAATTTGGTTAGGTGTTGGTGGCACACCTCAATCTTTTGCAAGAGCAGGTTCAATGGGCTTACCTCTAATGATTGCCATAATTGGAGGCAATACTCATCGCTTCAGGCCTTTGGTAGATATTTATCGACAGGCGGGTAAAGAAGCAGGACACCCCCCAGAAAAACTCTCCGTAGGACTTCATTCACTGGGATATGTCGCAAATAGTATGGATGAAGCAATAGATTTGTATTATGAGGGTTATCATAAAATGTTCACAAAAATTGGAAAAGAAAGAGGTTGGGGCCCTGTTACGAGAGACCAATTTGACAATCAAATTGGTCCATTAGGAGCTATAGTTTTAGGCGATCCCGATCAGGTCGCTGAAAAGATTATTAGACATAGTCAAGCCCTTGGAGGTATTGATAGATTCCAATTTCAAATGGATATAGCTGATATTACCCATGAAAATTTAATCAAATCTATTGAACTGATTGGCAAAGAAGTAATTCCTAGGATAAATAGGACAAAAAGCCCCTAATTAGAGGCTTTATGCGTCTTTATTGCAGTATCTTTTAGATTAGTAAAAAATAAATTAATAATTGTGAAAAATCACAATTGGAAATCTAATTATCTAAGCACTCTTCAATCTGAAATTGATAAAATTAAGGATGAAGGCCACTACAGAGTATTTAACAACATAGAAAGAAAAGCCGGACAGTATCCCAAAGCTACAAGACATAGTAATGGTCAAACCGAAGAGATTGATGTCTGGTGTTCAAATGATTACTTAGGCATGAGCCAGAACAAAGAAGTTATTTCCGCAATGCAATCTGCTGCAGAAAAGTTAGGAGCGGGAAGCGGAGGAACAAGGAATATATCAGGTACTACTAATTTTCATATTCAACTCGAAAAAGAAATCGCACTCTTACATAAAAAAGAAAGAGCTCTAGCATTTAATTCAGGATATAGTGCTAATGAGTCTGCACTAAAGTCTATTATATCTGCTTTTGATAATTGTTTAGTTTTAAGTGATGAACTAAATCACGCATCACTTATAGAAGGAATTCGTACAAGTAAAAAAGAAAAAGCTATTTATCGTCATAATGATGTAAAACACCTAAAGGACATTCTAAAGGGAGTAGATTTTTCTCGACCAAAAATTATTGTCTTGGAGTCTGTCTATTCAATGGAAGCTGATTTTGCACCACTAGAAGACATTATTCAGGTTGCACAGGATAATGGAGCATTAATATACTTAGATGAAGTTCATGCTGTAGGTTTATACGGTCCCAATGCAGCAGGTGTAGCAGATCAAAAAGGATTATCTGAGCATATTGATATTATCAATGGAACATTGGCAAAAGCATTTGGTCTAGCTGGAGGTTATATAGCCTCGACTGAGACAATAATTGATTTTGTTAGAAGTTTTTCAAAAGGATTTATTTTCACAACATCCATGTGCCCAGCAGTAGCTGCTGGAAGTCTAGAGAGCATTAGACAAGTAAAGAAAAACGATGAAATTCGATCTTCATTCTTTGAGAATGTAGATTTTGTTAAAAAAGAACTACGAACCGCAGGTATTCCTTTTTTAGACTCAGGTTCACATATAATCCCAGTATTAATTGGAGATAGCAAATTATGTAAAGAGATTAGTGATTTTCTTTTAAATGAGCACCAGGTTTATGTTCAGCCTATTAATTATCCAACAGTCCCAAAAGGAACTGAGAGAATAAGAATAACTCCCACTCCATGTCATGACCCAGAGTCTACTGAAAAATTTGTAGAAGCTTTGAAAGATGCTTGGTTTAAATTTATGCCTCAGTTAGTTAAATTTGAAAATCAATTTACTAATAAAATCAAAGTAATTTAAACGCCTTATTTGATCAATCTATACATTTGTTATAAAACATACTAATGAGAGTCATTGCGTTTTATAGTTTCTTTAACGTATCCAATCCCAGATTATTAAAAGAGAGGTTAAATTTACACTTTCTTTTAAAACAAATAAAAGGTTCGATTATTGTCAGTGAGGAAGGTTTAAATGGTACAATAGCAGTCTCTTCAAAATTAGAAAAAAAAATTATCGACTATTTAATGTCTTTAGGAGTCACTAAAGAAAATATAAAAATATCAGACTTTAATGGCCAAAGAATTTTTAACGAGTTTAAAATTAAACTTAAAAAGGAAATAGTTACATCTGATTTTGGATTAAAAATTTCAGACATTAAAAAATCTAAATTTATTGAACCAAGTGATTGGGATAAATTTGCTAATGATAAAAATGTAGAAATTCTTGATACAAGAAATGATTATGAATTTAAAATTGGTCATTATAAAAATGCTATCAACCCTAAAATTGAAACATTTAAAGATTTCAAAAATTATATAAAGAATAACAAAGAAAAATTTCAGAATAAAAAAGTTGGTATTTATTGTACAGGTGGTATTAGATGTGAAAAAGCAGGACCTTTAATGGAAAAATATGGTATTGAGACATATCAACTTAAAGGAGGAATATTAAAATATTTTGAAACCACATCTGCTGACTCATGGAAGGGTGAGTGCTTTGTTTTTGACTACAGAGTATCTTTGAACAAGCAACTTTCTCAAGGTACGAGTAAGCTTTGTTACGGGTGTAACATGCCTTTAACTCCAAGAGAGAGAAAATCTCCTAAATATGAAGAGGGATATTCATGTTCCATCTGTTTTGATAATATGACAGAAAAAAAGAGACGTTCTCTCAAAGATAAGCGAGAACATTGGAAAAAAGTTCTTTAATTTCATTAAATATCAATGTTGACCAAATTCAAAATTAGTTTAGTTTACGCCAATGGCTAAAAAGTCTACATACCAACTTAAACAGCTAATACCTGAAGAAAAACCTGAAACCGGCACAAAATATATTGTACGTAAACCCACTAAAGGATTGAAAGTTTCTGACAAACTTCGCCAGAGAAAGTATGACCCTGTTTTGAAACAGCATGTTTGGTTTGTAGAAAAGAAAATGCCTCCTCATAGTAAATAATTTTGTTATTATTTTATCATCGAAAATAGAACTTTATATTGGCTGAGAAGAGACTTTAGGATTACTGATAATCCCTGTCTGGAATTTATATCAAAACAAAAATCCCCAGCATTACTTGTTTATATTTATGATGACATTGAAAAGAAAGCCACTGGAGATGCTGGTCAATGGTGGTTAAATAAAACTCTTCATTTGCATTCCAAGAATTTAGAACAAAAATTTAATGTAAAGCTTATTATCACTGATGGTGAAGCGAAAAAAAATCTCTCACACCTAATTGAAAAATACAAAATTTCATCATTAATTTGGAATAGGCTCTACTCAGACCAATCTATTAAAAGAGACACTGAGATAAAGAGTTTTTTTAAAAATAAAAATATTCATGTTGAAACTTTTAATTCACACTTACTTAATGAGCCTTGGGAAATACAAAATAACTCTGGTCAGTTCTTTAAAGTTTTTACTCCTTATTGGAAAACTGCTTTTAAAGTTTATTTGAACAAGAAATTTTCTTACCAAAAAAATTCATTAATCAAATCATTTAAACACAATGAAAAAACTAAAATCGATTTTTTATCAAATAGAAGTTGGTATGAGAAGTTTAATAATTATTGGAGTCCAGGAGAGGATGCAGCTTTGAAAAAAATTGAGACATACATTTCTTCTCATATAGATAAATATGATGTAAATAGAAATAGGCCTGATTTTGATCAAACATCAAGAATATCTCCTCACTTAAGATTTGGAGAGATATCCCCGCGGGTAATAGTTGAAAAAATCCAAAATTCAAAAAAATCTAATAATGCTGTAAATACTTATTTATCAGAAATTGGCTGGCGAGAATTTTCTTATTCATTGTTGTATTATTCTGAAGATTTATCAACTAAACCGATTAACCCAAAATTTAAAAAATTCCCATGGAGAAGTAGTAAAAAAGATTTTGCTTTATGGACTGAGGGTAAAACAGGCATACCTCTTGTAGACGCTGCAATGAGTCAAATTTATGAAGAGGGATGGATGCATAATAGGCTTAGAATGGTTGTTGGAAGTTTTCTTGTGAAAAATTTATTATTAAACTGGACATTAGGTGAGCGGTATTTTCAAAAAAGTTTACTAGATTATGATGAAGCTAGTAATGCAGCTGGATGGCAGTGGATAGCAGGCTGTGGCGCAGATGCTTCCCCATATTTTCGTGTATTTAATCCTGTGCTTCAGTCAGAGAAGTTCGATCCACAGGCTCAATTTATCTTGAAGTATATTCCACAATTAAAAATATTTAATTCATCAAAAACAGTATTTGAGCCATATTTAGATAAAAAATTATTAGATAGTTTAGTCAAAGAAAAAAAATATGTTAATCCAATCGTTGATTTGAAAGAGTCCCGCAACAGAGCACTTGATGCTTATCAACAAACGAAATCATAATTTGAAAAAAAGCATAGCTATAATTGGATCTGGTATAGCGGGATTATCTACAGCATATTTTTCACAAGAATATTTTGATGTAACACTATTTGAGAAAAATGATTATTTAGGTGGGCATGCAAATACAAGAGAAGTCAAAGATAGTAATGGAAATACTATACCAATAGATACAGGTTTTATTGTCTACAATGAACTGACATACCCAAATTTAACAAAATTTTTTGATCTTCTCAAAGTCGAAACTGTTAATAGCAATATGTCCTTTAGTTTTCTTAATGAGGAAAACAAATTCGAGTACGGAGGAGGAAGTTTAAGTGCATTATTTGCAGATCGTAAAAATTTTTTTAATTTAAAATTCTACAAAATGTTAAAAGACATCATTATTTTTTATAAAGTTTATCAAAAAAAAAATATTACATCAGATATTTCAATTAGAGATTTTCTTAAAACAAAAAATTACTCTGATGAATTTATTAATTTCCATCTTGTTCCTTTAATTTCAAGTATTTGGTCAACTCCCGATCAAGACTCTCTTAATCAGCCATTAAAAAGTATTATTAATTTTTTTCAAAATCACAAATTGTTTAATTTCACGAATAGACCACAATGGAAAACAATAAGAAATGGTTCTAAACAATATATCAATTTATTAATTAAATCCGCAAAATTTAAAATCAAAAAGTCATGTAGAATTCAAAAAATTTCAAGAAATGACAAGATTGAAATTTTCTTTGAGGGAAAAAAATCTGTTTTTGACATTATAATATTTGCATGTCCTCCCAACCATTTTTTTCCTCTTTTAGATAAAATACATCAGAAAGAGCATGAGGTTTTAAATGAATTTGATTTTCAAAAAAATTTAGCACAATTGCATCAAAATAACTCTCTTATGCCAACTCATTTAAAAGCTTGGTCAAGTTGGAATTTTCATACGAATTTAAATAATAAATGCACTTTAAGTTATTGGATGAATAAATTGCAACCACTAGAAACTAATGACAATTTCTTTGTCTCTTTAAATCAGGATCAAAATCAGAATCACTATCAAACAATTTACGAACATCCAATATTCTCACCTAAAACTTTAAATGCCCAAAAAAATATTTCACAAATTCAAGGCTATGAGAATTCTTATTATGTTGGTAGTTATCTTGGCTATGGTTTTCATGAAGACGGTATTCAATCTGCTATAAAAGTTTGTAAAAGGTTAAATATTGATTTGAAGGAGTTTAAAAATGCGGATACATCAAGAGTGCAATGGAATTAATTTCCTCTCATTGTTTTGGAATAGGTAAAATAATTCATAAAAGAACAAGGGATACTGATAATTTTTTTCAATATAATGCACCTTACTTAAGTATAAATCTTAGTAACACAATAAATATCCATCCATTTATATCTCTAAATAGATTTAACTTTTTTTCAATTTTTTATAAACAGCACGGATTTAGAAATAAAAAAAAGAGTTTATATGATTTTGCAAAAAATGTTGCTGAAAAACACAATATTAATTTTAATAGTATTCAATTTATATGTATCCCATCAATTGTTGGTTATTCTTTTAATCCTATTAGCTTTTATTTATATCTTGATAGTAAAAATAAAGTTAAGTCGATTATATATGAAGTGAAAAATACATTTGGAGACCAAGTTCATTATTTAACTTTGAACAAGTTTAAAGATAAAGAGTTTAAAAAAAATATGTATGTATCACCATTTATTGAAATGGACTGCACTTATAAGATTTCTTCAAAAAATAAAAGAAAAGACCATTTTTTTTGTAATATTAATCAATTTAACCTTAAAAAGGAGCAAATATTTTATGCCTCTATAGATTTAAATTTAAAAGAAATAACTTTCTATAATTTTATTTTGTTTTTAATTTTAAATATTTTTGGGAGTGTAAAAACAATCACTCTTATTCACTATCAGGCAATCAAGCTTTTTTTAAAAAAAAGTAAATTCTTTAAATATTCCAATAGAATAAAAGATAATCTATACTTAGATTAATTAAATTTAGGTAAAATCTTGTTTATTGATAGATATATAAAAAAAGTTTGTTCTAAAATCAGATATGGATCTTTGACTTTAAATGTTAAGGGTAAATCTTATGAGTTTTACGGTGAATTAGAGGGCCCTTCAGTGCATTTAACAATTAGTCGTATCTCTATGATATGGGATTTGTATTTTCGTGGTTCAGTCGGGCTTGGTGAAGCTTATATAAAAAAGAAATTTGAAGCAGACGATTTAAGTAAATTCTTAGAATTTGGCGCACTAAATGAAAGAGCTTTTGGTAACGAAATGAGTGGATCTAAGTTTTACAGATTTTTATCAAAAAAATATATGAATAAAACTAAAAACTCATTATTTCAGAGTAAAAAAAATATTCATGCTCACTATGATCTTGGTAACGACTTCTATTTGGAGTGGCTGGATGATACTTTAACTTATTCCTCAGGTTTTTTTAAAACAGGCTTGGAAACGTTATCTGAGGCACAAAAAAATAAATTTGAAAGTCTTATTGAGGGTAATGAGCCAAGACCAGGCGATCATGTTTTAGAAATTGGGTCTGGATGGGGAAGTTTTGCTTTTTATTTAATTTCAAAATTCCCTGATATCAAAATCGATACTTTAACTATCTCAAAAGAGCAATACGAATTCGTAAAATCAAAAATTAGAGAACATCATTTAGAAAATAAGCTAAATGTCATATATAAAGATTACAGAGAACATCAAGGAGAATATTCTAGAATCTACTCCATTGAAATGTTTGAAGCTGTTGGAATACAATATTGGCAAACTTATTTTGAAAAAATTAAAGACTTGTTAAAACCATCGGGTGTCTTTTCAATGCAAACTATTGTAATCTTCGAAGATTTATTTGAGAGGTATACTCGAAAAATCGATTTTATTCAAAAATATATTTTTCCTGGTGGAATGTTACCATCAGTAAAAGCTTTAGAAAAAATAGCTAATCAAAAAAAATTCGACTTCCAAATTAAAAATCAAATGGCGGATAGTTATTATCAAACACTTGAGATGTGGAGAAAAAATTTTAACAATAAATGGGATATAATAAAAAATTTAGGTTACTCTGAAGATTTCAAAAGAATGTGGAATTTTTACTTATCATATTGTTCAGGAGGTTTTAAGGCAAAAACTATTGATGTATATCAAATAGATTTTATCAATAAGTAAATTAAATCTCTTAAAGATCTACTTTCATCAATGAGCGTATTGATTGTGTGTATGAGAAATGTATTAATAGCGAGTATTTTATTAATATTTGTCAGTGGGTGTAATAGCATGAAACTTGAAGACTTTGCCAACAAAAAACCAATATTTAAAATAGAAGAGTATTTTTTAGGAAAAACAACAGCCAGTGGTCTTTTTATTGATAGACTTGGAAAGGTAAGGCGACAATTTACTGTTGAAATGGAAGGTATTCAACAGGAAGATAATTTTATTCTGAATGAGACCTTCCTCTATGATGATGGAGAGGAAGAATTCAGAAGATGGGAAATAAAAAAAACTGGTGAAAATACTTATGAAGGAATTTCTGATGATATTATAGGTGTAGCTTTAGGTGAAAGTTCAGGTAATGCTTTAAATTGGCATTACACATTAAAACTCAAGTATGGTGATGGAATAATGAATGTTAAATTTGATGATTGGATGATTATGCAAGATGAAAAAAATGTATTCAACAAAGCTACTATGAAAAAATTTGGTATAAGATTAGGAGATGTTTATTTATTCTTCACTAAGCAGTAGTAGACTGTAACTTTTCTGCCTTTTCTTTTGCTTTTCTCTCGCGTTCTGCTTTACGCTGACCTTTTTCAACTAGTGCCTCGAGCTCTTCATAATTACATAAACCAAGATCAGTGGGGTTTCTAAATTCTGTAATTGGTTGAGATTGATTACCATCCCTTATATTAGCAACAGTAGGCTTAGTAGAACTTGTAAGTTTAGCTATTTGCGTATCTGTTAGTATTTGTCCATACTCACGAATTAGCCAAGCTATAGCCTTAGGCCTTTCTTGTCTTACTGATAATGGTAAGTATTTTTTTGTTTTAACACTCGATTGAATGGACTCAGATTTTTTATTTTGCAATTGAAGTTCAAGTGAATGATCTCCCTCACAACGTTTAATCTCATCCATAGTTAATTGACCACTGGCTATGGGGTTTAACCCTTGCATACGATAAGCGTCCTCACCATCTGCAATACTTTGAACTTCTAGCTCATGTAATTGACAGAATTGAGATATTTGAGAAAAACTTAAAGCAGTATTGTCTACCAACCATACGGCCGTAGCTAAGGGCATTAAAGGTTTATTGTCAGACATGGTCTTGTTAAAATATTAAATATTAAATGACTTATATTTATTTTTAAAACGTGCAACTCTTCCACCTGAGTCAACCATTTTTCCAGATCCTTGATTCCAAGCTGGATGAGATAATGGGTCAATTTCAAGCTTCATAGTATCGCCAGCTTTACCCCAAGTAGATCTCGTCTTATATGTTGATCCGTCAGTACGTTCTACAGTAATTTCATGGTAATCAGGATGTATTTTTTGTTTCATGGTTATGAGAAAATAGAGATCAAAGATTAAAAAATCAAGTAAATATTTATAGGCTTTTTAGCAATTCGCCGCTAATGGCTGCACTAGATGCTATCAAACTTTCATCATTTAAGGGATCAAAAACATTACCTTTTGCATTTAGGCATATACCACCAGCCTCATTTACTAAAATAATACCTGCTACGATATCCCAAAGATTTAATCTTAATGACCAAAATCCATCAAATTTTCCTGATGCCACATTCGCTAAATCAAGAGCTGAAGAACCAAGTATTCTGACACTTGTTTTCCTTTGAAGCGATCCTATTTGAGCAATTCCTTTTTCAAGAATATCTTCATGCTTGATTTGCACACCAGATGTAAACATACATCCATCTAACTTATCTCTTTGGGAAACCCTGAGTCTTTGGTTGTTAATCCAAGATCCAGAACCCTTGTGAGCCCAAAATAATTCATTCAAAATTGGGTTATATGTAACACCAGCAATAATCTCTCCTTTTTGCATCAATCCAATGGTTACTGCAAAGTAACCATTTCCATGTATGAAATTTTTTGTCCCGTCAAGTGGGTCTGAGATAAACACAGGAGCATCACCTTTAAGCTTATCTAAATCTTCAGCACTAAAAGTCTCCTCGTCAATTTGAAGAAAATCAGGTCTATCTTTTCCCAAAGTATAACTGATACTTTCAGAAGCTCTAATATCTGCAGAGGATACAAAATCATTTTTATCTTTTTTAGAAATTTGAAGTTTCTCAAGCTCTCCAAAATCTCTTATTAAAGATTTAGCAGCATTCCTACATGCCTTTTCCATAACAACAATTACTGGTGGGACAATAGCCATAGAAAAAATTATTTTGCTTTTTCTATGTAAGTTAATTCAGACGTGTTTATTCTAATTTTGTCACCCGTTTCAATATGAGGTGGAACAGTAACTCTTACACCGTTAGTTAACAATGCTGGTTTATATGATGAAGATGCTGTTTGTCCTTTAACAACTGCCTCTGTTTCGGCTATTTGTACAGTAAGACTTTCAGGAGGATTAACATTCATTGGTTTTTCATCATAAAACTCAATAGAGACTTCCATTCCATCTTCAAGAAATTTTGCTGTATTTTCATTCACTTGACTAATATTCATAACTATTTGCTCATAGGTTTGGTTATTCATAAAAGTAAAATCCTCTCCACTACGAAATAAAAATTGATGATCTATCTCTTCAGCACGAATTTTTTCAAGAGACTCTGAACTTCTAAATCTCTCATTTAATTTTGACTGGTTTGAAATATTTTTCAACTCAGCTTGAATATACGCCCCACCTTTTCCAGGTTGTGTATGGGATAATTTAGCGACTTTCCAAAGCGAATTATTATGTTGAATTATATTTCCTATCTTTAAGTCGTTAGCATTAATTTTCATTTAGATTTATAAATTTTAATCATTCGCTCTAATAAAGCCAAGGCATCTATTCTAGATCTTTGAAAACAATTTCTTCCAATAATTGAGCCGTTTCCATCTCCCTGGTGAATTGCAAGCACCTCATCCATTAAAGCTTGATCATCTTTTGCATCCCCGCCCGAAAATACTACTAAGCGTTTTCCATCAAATGCAACTTTTTTGATATGAGCCACACGATCTTTTAAAGTGCTTATAGGTATATTATTATCTTCAAATGCTTTTTTAGTTGGGTCTTCTTCTAAAAAATCACTAGGAAGTTTTACTTTAATAATATTTGCCCCCAATAGAGCAGACATGTGTGCTGCATATGAAATTATGTTCATT
The DNA here is from genome assembly GCA_902617515.1 of uncultured Alphaproteobacteria bacterium. GTDB lineage: Bacteria > Pseudomonadota > Alphaproteobacteria > HIMB59 > HIMB59 > HIMB59. Next base: position 24,045 of record CACMWX010000006.1, on the reverse strand, counting down.
GCTGTTTCACCTTTTTTGCTAATCTTTGAACCTCTCGCATAAGCCCATAAAACCACAGCAAGACCTTTTTCTTTAGCCTCGAAACTAAGTCTTTTAAATTCTTCCATTAATTCAAAATTATGATCAGACCCAGGGTAAATTGTAAAACCTATCGCAGCACATCCTAATTTTAATGCATCATTTACACTCCCAGTAACAGCTTGATCAAGAGATGTTGCAAGAGTATTTGAGCTATTAATTTTCAATATAGTAGGAATTTGACCATTATAATTTCCAGAACTTGTTTGAAGTAAACCAAGAGGAGCAGCATAAGCTGATAAACCAGCATCTATTGCAAGTTGGTGATGATAGTTTGGATCGTAAGCTGGGGAATTTACAGCAAAACTTCTATCGGGCCCGTGTTCAAAACCTTGATCGACAGGTAAAATTATCATTCTTCCAGTTCCTCCTAACTTTCCATGTCCCAAAATTTTCATAAGATTTGATCTCACTCCAATATTTTCGTGAGTGTAGTTTGATATAATTTTTCTTGTAGTATTTGTTACTTTCATAATAGCTCCTATAAATTACACACTTGAGCCGTTGTCTCAAGCATTCTATTTGAAAATCCCCACTCGTTATCATACCAAGTCAATACTCTACCAAAATTATCTGACACCGTTGTTGTTTCACTTAAATCTAAAATAGAACTCCTTGCGTCATGATTATAATCACTCGATACTTTAGGGTCTGTATCCACTCCTAAGATACCTTTAAGAGAACCATTTGCATATTCTTGGAATTTATTATTTAAATTTTCAATTGTGATATTTTTTTTCGTGTTAAATTTAAAATCTACTAGAGATACATTTGGCGTTGGAACTCTTATAGCTGTGCCATCTAATTTTCCATTTAAATGAGGAAGAACGAGACCGACAGCTTTTGCTGCACCTGTGCTTGTAGGTATAATGTTAGTTGAAGCTGCTCTTGCTCTTCTAAGATCTTTATGAAACGTGTCTACTGTATTTTGATCTCCTGTAAAAGAGTGAATAGTTGTCATATATCCATTTTCAATTCCGAACTCTTTATCAATAACAAAAGCTACAGGAGCCAGACAATTAGTTGTACACGAGGCATTAGAGATTATTTGATGATCAATATTAATATTTTCGTTGTTAACTCCTTGTACAACCGTTATATCAGCACCAGAACATGGAGCAGAAACTATAACTTTACTTGCTCCGCTCTCGATATGAGACATTGCCTTTTCTTTAGATGCAAAAACACCTGTGCACTCTAAAATGATGTCGACATCCTTATCTTTCCATTTCAAATCAATAGGGTTCCTCTCAGATGTTACAGTAACTGTATTTTTTCCTATTGAAAATTGTTCATTGGAAACTTTATTAATTTCCTTATTGAGAGGTCCATGGATACTATCATATTTTAGTAAGTGGATATTTGAGTCAATATCAGCTAAGTCGTTTATATAACATATATCATATTGATCTCTAAATTCATTTAATCTCTCCAAAAATGCTCTATAAACAAGTCTGCCTATTCTACCAAAACCATTAATTGCAACTTTTTTTTTCATTTTGTTCTAATTTTCCTTATTATTTTACTAGATACAGTTTCTGTTGTTAAACCAAATTTTTGAAAAACTTCATTCCCGGGTGCACTAGCACCAAAATTATCTAATCCAAATATATTTTCATATTTTGTGTACTTATTCCAATACATTGTTGATCCAGCTTCTATTATAAAAGTTTCACTAGATTTTGATTTTAATAAATTATTTTTAAAAGTTTTTGACTGCTTTTCAAAAACAGATGTTGATGGCATTGAAATAACTTTTGCAATAATACCAGCACCTCTAATTTTTACTGCAATGTTGACAGCTAAAGATACTTCTGAACCAGTAGCTAAAATAGTAATATCATTATTAATTTTTGGACCATATATAACGTAAGCACCTTTAAATTTTTTTGAGTCTAATTTTTTATTTGAAATTTGTGGCAGATTTTGCCTTGAAAGACAGATAAATGAAGGTGCATCATTAATTTTTAAAGCCTCTCTCCAACATACAATGGTTTCTTTAAGATCGCAGGGTCTAAAAACATAACTATTTGGAATGAGTCTTAACATATTAATTTGTTCAATAGGTTGATGAGTAGGTCCATCTTCACCTAAGCCAATAGAGTCATGGGTGAAAACTTGTATAGGATTAATTCTCATTAACGCAGCTAAACGAAGACTTGGCTTCATGTAATCAGCAAAGCTCAAAAAAGTTCCCGAATATGTTTTGTAAATTTTGGTAGCAGCAATACCATTCATTATGGCAGCCATACCATGCTCCCTTACACCATAATGGATATATTGTCCCGTTGTGTTTATGCTATCCATTACAGACATTTTTTTACCTTTGGTGTTATTGGAGCCAGTTAAGTCTGCAGAGCCTCCGAGTATCGGATGATCTTCTTTGAAATAATTTAATATTGCTTCAGAGGATTTTCTAGTAGCCTGATCAGATTTAAAATCTTTCAAATCAGTCTCAATTTTATTAAATAACTTATCTATGTCTTTATTTGAAAGATTTGTGTGAGATATTGATTTAGTTTTTTTGTATATTTGTAAATTATTGGTGGATGAATTTCGCCAAATCTTTAAAAGTTTATCTGGAATTTGAAAAGGTTTTTCATTCCAAGATAATTTACTTCTAGTTAATTTCACCTCCTCTGAACCTAAGGGTGAGCCGTGTGATGATGCTTTTGCAGACTTATTTGGAGAACCAAATCCAATTGTTGTTTTAAAGTTTAGCAAACAAGGGGCTTTTGATACTTGTGCTTTTTTTAAAAGTTTATAAATATTTTTATGATCATGACCTTTTCCGCTATGCACCTCCCAATTTACCGACTTAAATCTGAGGTTTGTGTTATCGCTAAAAGCTAGGTTTGTGGATCCATCGATACTAATGTTGTTGTTATCATAAATTAGTATCAAATTATTAAGTTTTAAGTGACCTGCTAGGCTTATTGCCTCTTGGCTAATACCTTCCATTAAACAGCCATCACCACAAAAAACATATACCTTAGGGCTTTTAGACAATTTTTTCTCTTTTGAAAGTTTTTTAAGCGCTATGGCCATTCCTACCGCATTCGAAATTCCCTGTCCAAGAGGACCAGTCGTTATTTCTATACCAGCATCTGGTTCATATTCAGGATGTCCCGCTGTGATATAGCCCAGTTGTCTAAAATTTTTAATTTGAGAGATTGTCATTTTTTTATAACCGGTGAGGTATAAAAGTGAGTAAAGCAACATCGAACCATGCCCATTAGATAAAACGAATCGATCTCTAAGTAACCAGTTCGGATCCTTGGGATTATGAACAAGAAAATCGTGAAAGAGCACTGTGGCAATGTCAGCCATTCCCATGGGCATACCAGGATGACCAGATTTTGCTTTTTCTACCGCATCAATTGATAAAAATCTGATACAATTAGCTAATTCAGTATAATTTTTCAATGGAATAACTTTACTTAATAACTAATAATTAAAGTATGAACGAATTTCAACAACAAATACTTCAAAAAATTGAGCAAATTGCATCAAAACTTCAGAATTATAAAATTAATAACCAAGAACTAATAAATGAGAAACAAGAATTAAAAGCCAAGATAGAATATTTAGAAAGAAGAGAGTCAGAATTAGTAAACGAATTAGAAAATAACAAACTTGAGCTATCTGAAAAATCTCAACTTATTGATCAAGCAACTAATAAAATTGAGGAATTACTGGGTTCAATAGATATAGATGGCTAATTTAACTTTAACAATTGGAGGAAGACCACTAAAAATACAATGTTCCGATGATAATGTTGAAACAGTAAAAGAGATCGCTTTTTCAATTAGCAAACTCATAGATGATGAGAAGAAAGAGAATGTGCCTTTTTTAACATCTACACTTATTGCCTATCTTAAATCTATGGAAGATGTTTTGAAAAAAGAAAAAATATTACAAGATTCTTTAAACAAGAAATTATTTTATGAGAGTCGTATTCAAGAATTACAGAATGAAAATAATCACCTAAAATCTGACATTGAGCAAATTTTCAAAAAACTAAATGATAATATAATCATTGAATAAAAAACAAATTCGAAAACATCACCTTGAACTAAGAATGCAACTAAGCACTTCGGATTTAGATATTTTTTCCAATAAAATAAATTCAAAAATAATCGATTTAATTGAAAAAATTAATCCAAATAGTTCTGTTGGCTTATTTTATCCATATAAAAATGAGGTAGATGTATTGAGAATTTCTGATGATTTAATAAATAAAAATATCAAATGTTCACTCCCCAAAGTAATATCAAAAGAATCCTCTTTAAAGTACTTTGAATATAACCCTCATAATCCAAATTTGGAAAAAGGTTTTGGTGGTATTATGGAACCTAAGGGTGAAAAGACGTTAGATCCTGATATAATCATTGTATCATGCTCTGCATTTAATGAAAAAGGATTTAGGGTGGGCTATGGAGGAGGTTTTTTTGATAGAACTATTGAAGAATTGAAAAAAAAAGGAAATTTAAAGACTATTTTAGCTGCTTTTGAAATTCAAAAAACTATCTACAATTTTCAGGAGAGTTTTGACCAAAAAGTAGATTACATTTGTTCAGAACAAAATATTTATTCTTTATGAATTTTTTAGTTATAGGAGATGTTGTAGGAAGGTCAGGTAGAACAGCTCTTAAAGAAAATTTAAAAAAAATTCAAGATCATTTTAATATCAGCTTTACAATAATTAATGCTGAAAACTCTGCTGGTGGTTATGGACTTACAGGAAAAATATACGAAGAGCTTATAAGTTGGGGAGCTGATGCTATTACTTTAGGAAATCATGCTTGGAAACAAAAAGAGATCATTGAATATATGGATCAAAACCCAAATCATAATATTATCAGACCCTTAAATTTCGAAGTTGGGTCTCCTGGTAGAGGGTTTAAAATTTTTACACATGAAAGTGGTAAAAGAATATTAGTAAGCCAAGTTCACGGTCAAACATTTATTGATCTTCCCTTAATTAATCCTTTTAATTCTATTGATACACAACTTTTATCTATTATGAATGATCATGATATAGATTATTCATTTTTAGAGGTACATGCTGAAGTAACATCTGAAAAAAATGGTATAGCTCAAAATTATGATGGAAAATTTACAGCAATATATGGGACTCATGTTCATATACCAACCTCGGACGCTAGGGTATTAGAAAAAGGCACTTGTTTTCAAACTGATATTGGCATGACAGGCGATTACAATTCTGTTATTGGTATGAAAAAAGAAAGTGCCATCAAAAGAATGAGAACTGGGTCAAACTCTCACAGATTGGAACCCGCAGAGGGATTGGCCACTATTTCTGGAGCAGTTATAACTACAAATGTGCGTGATAAAAATACAATTCAATCTATCCAAATAGGTGGTGTTTTGGATAGTAATTTATTATCTTAATTCATGGCAGGACATTCAAAATTTAAAAATATTCAATATCGTAAAGGTGCTCAGGATAAAAAAAGAGCAAAGCAATTTGCAAAAATAGGAAGAGAAATTCAGATAGCCGTGAAGATTGCAGGAACTGATCCAGAGTCTAATCCAAGATTGAGACTAGCAATGACAAATGCTCGAAGTGTAAATATGCCAAAGGATAATGTAGATAGAGCTATTAATAAAAATAATAATGATGCCTCTGATTATTCAGAAGTTCGCTATGAGGGGTATGGCCCATTTGGAACAGCTTTTATAGTTGAGGCCTTAACAGATAATAAAAATAGAACAGCTTCAGAAATTAGATCTATTTTTTCAAAGAATGGTGGAAATTTGGGAGAGACAGGAAGTGTTAGCTTTAATTTTAATAAAGTAGGGGAAATACAGTTAAAAAAAGAGATAGATGATAGTGCACTAGAGGATTTACTTGACCATGGTTTAGAAGATTATAATACAGATGATGACGTAACATACCTTTATTCTTCTTTTGAGGCATTAGCATCTTTTGAGAAAATACTAGTAGATAAAAAATATGATATTGAAAGTGCAAATATTATTTGGAAACCAAATTTAACTGTTAAAATTGAAAAAAGGGAAGAGCTTGATAAGCTTATCAAATTAAATGAAGAGTTAGAAGATAACGATGATGTTCAAAGTTGTTTTTCAAACCTTGATTTTGATAGTGAACTATTAGAGATTAATAATGCCTGATAAAGCATGGAAAAATAGAGAGAGACTTGTTGCAAAGTTTTTTGGAGGTATGAGAAATGCCCTTAGTGGGATCAATTCAAAAGTTACTCATTCAGATGTAATACACGATAATTTATTTATTGAGTGTAAGCTAAGAGCTAAACACACAGCTATTAAATTATGGGATGATACAAAATCTTTAGCAGACAAGGAAAAAAAGACCCCAGTCATTGCATTATGTGAAAAAAATAGACCTGGTTTTTGGATAATGGTACATTCAGATGACTTTGAAAAAGTCTCAAAAGAACTTAAAGAAAAAAAGACAATTGATGAAGAATAATTCATGGAAGAAGTAGTTAACTTAGCATCGCTTGAAGGTTCAGTAGATTTCTCAATGATGGGAATGTTTCTAAAATCTGACTGGGTTGTAAAATTTGTAATTATATTATTAGTTATTTTTTCAATTCAATCATGGAAAACAATCATCCAAAAAATTTTGTTGATAAATAAACTTAAGAAAATATCAAAAAAATTTGAAAACCATTTCTGGTCTGGGGTGTCTTTAGATGATCTTTACGAACAAATTGACGAATTTGATCAAGAAAGTTTCTCAAATATATTTAGAAATATAATGAGTGAGTATGAAAAATCTAGAATTCAAAAAAATAAGATAGACTCAGCTTTTATCCAAAGACTTTATACCTCTCTTGATCTAAGTATCACTGTTGAAGACACAAATTTAAACAGAGGACTCTCTTTTTTAGCTTCTTCTGGATCTGTAGCACCTTTTATTGGATTATTTGGAACAGTTTGGGGAATCATGAATAGTTTTCAAGCAATAGCAATTGCTCAAAATACTAATCTCGCTGTAGTTGCACCTGGTATAGCAGAGGCTTTATTTGTAACTGCGCTAGGCCTTTTCGTTGCTATTCCCTCGACCGCTTACTACAACCTCATAACTTCTAAAATCGATAACTATTTGTCAGAGGCTGAGAGTTTTGGGAAGGACTTAGTAAATATAATTTCACGCCAAGTTAAATAATTATATGAGAAAAAAACATCGACCCGTTTCAAGTATAAATGTTACGCCGATGGTTGATGTTATGTTGGTTTTACTTATAGTGTTTATGGTCACAGCCCCCCTCCTAACTGTGGGTGTTCCTGTTAATTTGCCAAAAGTTGAGGCTAATTCTTTAGATGCACAAAAGGAACCACTTGAAATCTCAATTAATGAAAAAAATGAAATTTACCTAGGTGAAGAGTTAATACCTTTTGATGAGTTAATATTGAAAGTTAAAACAATCGCAGGCTCCAATACTGATATAAGGATTTTTTTAAGAGCTGATACCACAATAAATTATGGAGAAGTGATGAAGGTTCTTGGTGCTCTAAACACATCTGGTTTTTTAAAAATTGCTCTAGTAACGAAAAAACCAAGTTAAGTGACTACTATTTCACTATTTAATCCTTTCAGAAATTTAATCTTATTCATTGAAAATTTCAGTTATAAAAAAAGTGATTTTTATTTCCAAATATTTTCTTTTTTATTACATCTATTAATTTTGATACCGATGATAAATTTTACTTTTGAAAAAAAAATCAGTGATATTCCAATGATTTTACCAGTCGAAATGTTTATTATTGAAGAAGAGACAGCTGCACCTGAATTTGTTGAGGAGATAAATGAAATTATTCCAACATTTCAAGAAGAAACCACAAAACAGAATGAAACTGAGGCTATAGAGCCAGATATAAAAGAAATAACATCTCAAGAGTCAATTGATCCAATAATTCAGGACTCTAATGAAGAAGTATTAATTGATAACTCTGCAGACAAAAAAAACGAATTTATTATTGATGAGAAAGTAAAACCTGAAATTAAAAAACCAGAAGAGGAGACACCTCCACCGATTGAAAATGATTTTGAAATTAAATTAAAACAAAAACCTGAGCCTAAAGAAATTCCTGAACCAAAAAAGGATATTGAAATTATTGTAAAGAAAAAGCCTGTAAAGAAAACTTTCAATGTTAGTACTGTTCTAAAGGATTTAGAAAATCAAGATAAAGAGTTTAAAAAAGAGCAGGAAGCATCAGAACTCAAACAAGAGGAAGTTTTTACAGAAAAAGTTGGACCAACAATGACTATTTCAGAAATTGATTTATTAAGGCAACAATTACATGGCTGTCTAAATCTTAATGTCGGTGTTGCCAATTTAAAAGAAATAAAACCTGTTATTTACATTGAAGTTAATCCTGATCGAACTGTAAAAAGTTCTAAAGTAGTCAACAAAGAAAAATTAAATGATCCATCATTTAGAACTGCTGCTGAAGCTGCAATGAGAGCTGTAAATAATCCAGATTGTAGCCCTCTTTTATTGCCTGTAGATAAATATGAACAGTGGAAAGAAATTAACTTTACTTTTGATTTCAGCTGGATGTTTGATTAATAAAAATTTAAAATAAATCCTGTGCATTCGATTAGAAATATGTTTATGATCAAAAAAATCTTAATATTTTTGTTTATTTCACTTAATGCAAACGCTGCATTAGAGGTAACCATTGCACAGGGAAAAGTTGAGCCCACTCCCATAGCTATAACTCAAATTTTTGGTGCTGACTCAGACACAGCTAGATACGGAAACACACTTAGACAAATTATTTCAAATAATCTTACAAATTCAGGACTTTTTTACACAGTAAATGAAGATCTCTATATTCAATCTGAAAATCTCGTTGAAAAAGTACCACGTTTTGAAGACTGGAAACTAATTAAAGCTCAGTTTTTATTAAGTGCAGATGTTAGTAAAATTGACAAAGGTATAAGACTACGCATGAGGCTTTATGATGTCTTTAATGCAAAAGAAATTGAAAAATTACAATTAACAATACCTGATGAAAATTTAATAAGAAGAGTAGGTCATACTGTCAGTGACATTGTTTACGAAAGAATTACTGGTGAGACAGGTTACTTTGATACAAGAATAGTTTATGTATCTGAAGTTGGTCCTCTTGATCAAAGAGTAAAAAGATTAGCAATTATGGATCAGGATGGTCATCTAGACAGTCATCAATTTTTAACGGATGGAAAAAATTTAGTTCTAACACCTAGATTTGCTCCAAATAATCAAATAATAACTTACATGGAATATAAAAATAATCTTCCAAGAGTATATATTTATAATCTTAAAACTGGTGAGAGAGAAATTGTAGGAGATTTTCCTGGAATGACTTTTGCACCAAGATTTTCTCCAGATAGTCAAAGTGTTGTAATGTCTTTTTCCGATCCCAACACTGCAAATTCAGAAATTTATTTGATGGATTTAAATACCCGCGCTCTTTCAAGATTAACAAATGACTCTGGTATTGATACATCTCCCTCTTTTTCTCCAAACGGTGAAAAAATAGTTTTTAACTCGGATCGAGGTGGAAGCCCTCAACTATTTATCATGGATAAGAATGGAGGCAACATAAAAAGAATTTCAAAAGGTAAAGGTGTGTACGGAAACCCTGTATGGTCCCCTAGAGGTGACTTAATTGCTTTTACAAAACTTACTCAGGGAAATTTTCACATAGGAGTTATGGATATAAATGGCAATAATGAAAGAGTAATAGTTAGAGATTTTTCTTTAGAGTCCCCAGCTTGGTCACCAAATGGAAGATATTTAATATTTCATAGACAAAAAAGATCAAACCTTGATGGAACAGGGGGAGAGGTTACATTACACTTTATCGATATTACTGGATACAATGAAAGAGTTATTCCAACTCCCAGGGATGGAAGTGACCCAGCGTGGTCGCCTCTACTTTAAAAATTAATAAGAAATCGTTATATTTCTAATAAAATTAAGAATAATTAGCTTGATTTCCAAAAAATTCAGTGTTTAGTTACCTAAACTATAGTAAGAATATATTTACGCGGAGATTTATAATGTTAAAAAAATTATTTATGCTTATTGTTGCTGGTTTTTTCCTTGTTTCATGTGCTGCTACTAATACAGAACAAGGTGGAGACGTTGATGCAGCTTCAGCTAGCTCAAGCTCATCCTCTGGTGGTGAAATAACAGCTGGTACACAAGAAGACTTGATTGTTAATGTTGGTGATAGAGTGTTTTTTGAATTCGACAGCTCAGAGCTTACTGTTGACGCTCAAGCAACACTTGACGCTCAAGCAGCTTGGCTAATGCAGTACCCTGACACTAACATTACTATTGAAGGACACGCTGATGAGAGAGGTACCCGTGAGTACAACTTAGCTTTAGGAGATAAAAGGGCATTTTCTGTATACTCTTATCTTGCTCAGGCAGGAATTGACACTAACAGAATGGAATATGTAAGTTGGGGCAAAGAAAGACCAGAAGTCATAGGATCTGATGAAACTGCTTACAGTCAAAATAGACGCGGCGTTACAACAGTAAGTAATTAACTTAAAATTTCATTAAGGTGCTCTTATTTAAAAAAAGAGCACCTAAAAAGTTCATGAAAAAAATAAACAAAATTTTGGTTATTTTTTTTATCGTTTTTTTTTGTCATAACGTAAAATCTGAAAATCATAACCAAGTCTCTTTAGAGCTGGACAGAATAAAAAATGATATTATTGACCTTCAAAAATTTCTATATAAAAACGAAACTTTATTAGATAACTCTGATGGGACAAGTGAGAAAAGTGACTTTGATGAATTAAAAATAATCATCAAAGACATTTCAAAGAATATATCCTCATTGGAAAAACAAATTTCTGACATCAAAGATGATGTAAGCAATTTGTATTCCTTGTACACTTCTTCTGACTTTGAAGAAAAAAAAATTATAAGCACATCTAATAAGCTAAATATAGAAGAGAGCACCTCAAAAATTGTAGAGAACTCAGATGATAACCAATTATTAGGACAAATTAGTCTCTCAGACCTTGAAGGAGAAGGTAGCAGTATCCAAGATCCAAATAATTTAAAAAATGAGGGTGAACAATCAAACTCTGAGTTAATTCTTGAAAATGTGGAATTAGATGAAATTGAGATAAAATCAATATCAGATGTTAATATTGATATTCTCAATGATTTAGATCAGTTAATTGAGAAACGAGAAATTGAGCTAAATACGCCAAAAATTAATATTGAACAAGAGCTTAAAAATGCCAAAGCAAGTTTTGCCAGTTTTGACAATAAATCCGCTATTGAAAGCCTTTTATTAATAGTTAATTCTGATACAGATCAGAGACAATATCTCGCTGAAACATATTATCTTCTTGGAAGAACTTATTTTATGGAAAATGAAATAATTGAAGCTGTAAAATATTTTGGGATAAGACACAGAGATTTTTCTTCATTTTCAAAATTTAAATCTGAAAATTATTTTTGGCTTGGAAAATCTCTTTTTGGCATTTCAGACCAAGAAAATGGTTGCCTAATTATGGAAGACCTTATTTTTTCTAATACATACATTGAGAGTAAAGAAGTAATTGAATCAGCAAAATCTCTTCAAGCTGAAAAAGACTGCGGCTTGATTATTGATTAATGATAAATCACTTTCTATTGGTGTAAAAAATTATCTTAAAAATCATATTAAGAAAAATGAAAAAATTTTACTTTTAATTTCATGTGGATTAGATAGTACAGTTCTCTACAATTTAATTATTAAATCAAAGTATTTATTTAACAAAAATATATATTATTTAGTATTTGATCATCAAAAAAGACCCGAAGGAAAATATGAAATTAAACAATTCGTTAAATTATATAACCTTCCAAAAAATAATCTTTTTATAAAACAATTAAATTTGAAAGATGAAGTAGCAGGTTTTCAAGAAAAAGCTAGATTGAGCAGGTATAAATTTTTGTATAATTTTTCAAAAAAAAGGAATATTAAAAACATATTCATCGCGCATCATCTTGATGATTTAAATGAAACTTTTTTCATGAGAAAAGTTCAACAATCAGGTACATTAGGTTTAGCAAACATTTTTTTAAACAAGCATGATAGTCTTAAAATTCATCGTCCTTTAATCAAGTATTATAAAAAACAAATTATAAACTATGCCAAAAGAAAAAAATTAATATGGTTTGAAGATAGAAGTAATTTAGAAATTGAGTATACAAGAAATAAAATTAGAGACTTTATATACTCAAATAAACTTACCTTAAAAATTAATAGACAGAGATCGCTATATTCAAGCTTAAATAATATAAAATTTTTACATCAAAATTTTTTCAAAAAAAAACAGGATAAAACTTTTGAGATTGATGTTAAAAAATTCAATAATTTAACAGATAATCTTAAGTTCTTGGTTTTGCAGTCATTTTATTACGAATATCGATATCTATTTAAAAAACAAATTAGAGATAAAAATATAATGAATTTTATTAAAATATTGAGAACAAAGCTCCAAAACGGAAAGGAAAGATCAATATTTTCAGGAAAATTAGGTGCCTTTAATAAAAAAATATGTATAAATCTTAGTTAGTACTTTAAACGTATGTAACACTAACTATATTAAATATATGAAAAATTTTTCTAAAAACATTTTCGTGTGGATTATTATAAGCCTGATTTTGCTTGGTTTGTTTAATGTATTCAAAAATTCTCAAAGAGATTACTCTTCAGTTACATATACTTACTCTACTCTATTAGATAAAGCTCAAAATGGTGAGATAAAATCAGTTGAAATTCAAGGAAATAACATTTTTGGCCAAACTATGGATGGTGTTGAATTCTCGACATATGCACCTCGAGATCCTAATTTAATTGAAACACTAAGTGATAATGAGGTCGCAATTAATGCTAAACCTGAACAATCTGGTATGCATCCATTATTAAGCATATTTGTCTCTTGGTTCCCAATGCTCTTGCTAATTGGCGTATGGATCTTTTTTATGCGCCAAATGCAATCAGGAAAAGGTGGTGGCGCTCTTGGTTTTGGTAGATCAAAAGCTAAATTACTAAATGAAAACAAACAAAGAGTTACATTTAATGACGTAGCTGGAATTGATGAAGCCAAACAAGAACTTGAGGAAGTTGTTTCATTCTTGAAAGACCCTCATAAATTTCAAAGATTAGGTGCTAAAATACCCAAAGGTGCACTATTAGTTGGACCTCCCGGAACTGGTAAGACACTTCTTGCTCGTGCAATTGCTGGTGAAGCAGGAGTGCCTTTTTTTTCTATATCTGGCTCAGATTTTGTTGAAATGTTTGTTGGTGTTGGAGCTAGTAGAGTCAGAGATATGTTTGAACAAGGAAAAAAAAATGCACCTTGTATTATATTTATTGATGAGATTGACGCTGTAGGAAGACACAGAGGCGCTGGTCTTGGTGGAGGTAATGATGAGAGAGAACAAACTTTAAACCAACTCTTAGTTGAAATGGATGGTTTTGAAGCTAATGAAGGAGTTATAATTGTTGCAGCAACGAATAGACCGGATGTTCTTGACCCTGCATTATTAAGACCAGGAAGATTTGATAGACAAGTTGTAGTTCCTGCTCCAGATATAATTGGTAGAGATAAAATTCTTAGAGTACATACAAGAAAAATTAAAATGGACAAATCTGTAAAAACTATAGCTATAGCTAGGTCAACACCTGGTTTTTCTGGTGCAGATCTTGCCAATATCGTAAATGAGGCTGCGCTTATTGCGGCAAGAAAAAATAAAAAAATAGTGACAATGGATGATTTTGAAGATGCCAAAGATAAAGTCATGCTTGGAACTCAAAATAAATCTAAAATAATATCTGATAGTGAAAAAGAGGTTATTGCTTATCATGAGGCAGGACACGCATTAGCTAATTTACATTGCAAACATGCAGATCCAATTTATAAATCATCAATTATTCCAACAGGTAGAGCACTCGGCTTTGTTATGAGTGTCCCGGAACAAGACAAAGTTATTCACCGTAAGGACGAATATCTTGATAAGCTAGTAGTAACAGTAGCTGCGCGAATAGCTGAAGAGCTAATTTTTGGCCCAGATAAAATAGGTTCCGGAGCTGCTGGAGATATTCAACAAGTTACAAACCTTGCAAGATCTATGGTTACACAAATGGGTTATAGTGATAAGTTAGGAAGAGTGAGATATACAGGCAATCAAGAAGAAGTTTTTTTAGGCCACTCTGTGACTCAGTCTAAAAATATATCAGAGGAAACTGCAAGAATCATTGATCAGGAAGTTATTCGTCTTGTTGAAAACGCTGAGGCCAAAGCTAGAAAGATATTGACAGAAAATATCAAGGATCTCCACACTATCGCCAAAGGTCTTTTAGAGTATGAAACACTGACTGGTGAAGAAATACAAAATCTGATTAAAGGTATAAAACCTAAAAGAGACGATGATTTATCTTCTGATAGCTCTGATGATAGTTCAGATAATAAAAAAGAATCGTCGAACAAAGGCCCTTTACCTTCTTTTACAAAAGATCAAAATTTTCCGCTTCCAAATTAACTCTAAGTTTAATACTAAATACCAATTATGAGATTATTTGGTACAGATGGAATAAGAGGACAAGTTGGTAAATACCCCTTAACTGCTGAAAATGTACTTAAATTGGCTAAAGCCTCTTCACTTGTTCTAAGAAAGAAAAACTCGATTTCAAGAGTAGTAATTAATAAAGATACACGATTATCTGGATATATATTTGAACCAGCTTTAACATCAGGTTTTATATCTATGGGTATAGAGGTAATATTAGTAGGACCTCTGCCGACACCTGCTCTTACTGTTTTAGGTAAATCTCTTAGAGCAGATTTTTCTGTAATGATTACAGCATCCCATAATCCTTATCAAGATAATGGATTAAAATTCTTTTCTGGACAAGGTCTTAAAATTTCTTCTGAAGAAGAAAATAAAATAGAAGATATTTTTTTTAATTATGACTTTGATAATTTTAAAATTAAACAATCAAATTATGGAAAAGCAATTAGACTTAAAAATGCCTTAGGAAGATACTCAGAGGCTCTCAAACAAAGTGCTGACAGGAATTTAAACTACAGTAAATTAAAAGTAACTTTAGACTGTGCAAATGGTGCTTCCTATAAAGTTGCACCTGAAGTACTGTTCGAATTAGGCTTAGATTTGCACACTATTGGCAATAATCCTTCAGGTACAAACATTAATCAAAAGTGTGGTTCTTTATATCCACTCAAAGCATCTAGCATGGTAAAGAAAAAAAAATGTGATATTGGAATTTGTTTAGATGGTGATGGTGATCGAGTAATAATTATTGATGAGAAAGGGAGCATACTTTGTGGTGAGGAAATAATTTATATTTTAGCGAAATATTATCTTTATAAAAAAAAAATAAAAAAAGGATCTGTAATTGTAACCAATGAAATTGCAAACTATGGTCTTGATAAATCATTAGAACAATTAGGCTTGAAACTTAAAAGAGTAAAAGTAGGTGATAAAAATATATTAAAAGAAATAATAGATAATAATTATTTTTTTGGTGGAGAACCTTCTGGACATTTTATTTTTAAAGATGATGTTTTAATTGGTGATGGTATGACGTCAGCTATTAGATTATTAAATCTAATGTTAGAAGAAAACCAAAAATTATCAGTATTAAAAAAAGGTATTGATTTACTTGAAGTTATTAACATAAATCAAAAAATTGATAGAGAAAAGTTTTATTTATTACAAGATAGTATTTATCAAAAATTTAATAAATTATTTAATAATTTAAATATATATTACAATATACGTCCTTCGGGAACAGAGCCACTTTTAAGAGTGAACTTGCAATATGATAAAAGAAATATAAGAGTAGGTACTCTAAACAAATTGAAAAAACAAATAATAGAATTAATTTCAGATGCTTGTTAACTCTTTCGATACAAAATATGCAAAAACAGCGGCAAAATATGAGAGTTTAGATAATTCATTTATAAAAATTCTTGGTTCTAATAAAAAATTTTCTAGAATTTTTACCTCTGTAATTGAGAATAAATCATTAAAGTCGCTCTCAGAGATTACACTGCGTTCTGATATAACAGGCCAAGTAATAAATACAATTTTAACTCACGATTCAAATTCAAAACACTTCCTATATTACATGGGTGACGTATTTCAAAAAGATAAAATGGATAATAATATTAAGCAATTTAGGCAACATGGTGTTGAAATAATTAATTTACCAAAAAAAAATTCTTACAAAGAAGTTTTAGTTATTCTAGATAGAGTTTTAAAAAAAATTCTTAAGAAAAATTACACATATGTTTTTACGGATCCAAAAATGAAAAAAAAATCAAATTACCTTTTAGACGGTGGTAGTAGTAAAAATAATATTTCTAAATTTGTAAGGCTTTTCAAAGAAAATATTAATGCTCCATATGAATTAAATCTAGAAAAAGATTTTTTTTCACAAGAATATCATCAGGATATCTTTTTTTATGTTTACTCAAATATTTCAAAAAAAATATTAGCTCAAGGCGGAGGTTATCAGTATAAAAAAAATAAAAAAAAAATAGAGGGCTTTGGCTTCTCATGTAATGTCGATTACATAGCTGAATTGACTTAATGAATAAAGCAATTATTGGTCTTCAGTGGGGTGACGAGGGTAAAGGTAAAATAGTCGACTATCTATCTGAGCATTTTGATTTAGTTGTAAGATACCAAGGTGGAAATAATGCCGGACATACAGTAATAGTAAATGATACTACTTATAAATTAAACCTAATACCATCAGGTGTGATACGTGGAAAAACATGCTATCTTGGTCAAGGGGTTGTTCTTGATCCTAATCACTTTTCCAAAGAATATGATCAAATTAAAAAAAAGTTAGTTAATCCTAAAGTGTTCTTATCATCTAACATATCATTGATATTAGACTATCATAAGCAGCTGGATAAAATAAACGAGTCAATTTTAAAAAGTGAAAAAAAAATTGGTACTACTGCTAAAGGTATTGGTCCTGCATATCAAGATAAAGTCGGAAGAAAAAGTATAAAACTTTATGATTTGAGATCTATAAAACATATTGAGGAAAAAATTCAATCAATTAAGAAGTTTTATGACCCAATCTTAGATAGTTTTGATCAGAGTAAAATAAATATTGATAAGACAGTTCATGATTTAATTAGTTTTTATAACATAGTTAAAGATATTATCGTTGATAATTCATATATAAAAAAGGAATTTAAAAGTAAAAAAATATTATTTGAAGGAGCTCAAGGCGCACTTCTTGATTTAGATCACGGCTCATATCCATATGTTACATCATCAAATACCGTATCATCGAATATTTTTATTGGCTCTGCTTTACAAGTTGATTTTCAAACAGTTGGTATATTCAAAGCATACTCTACTAGAGTTGGTAATGGTCCATTTCCATCAGAGTTATTTAATGAAATTGGAGACTATATTGCTGAAAAAGGAGTTGAAATTGGAACTGTAACAAAAAGAAAAAGAAGGTGTGGTTGGCTTGACTTAGTATCTTTAAAATACAGTTGCGAAATTAATAGTGTTAATGAACTTTGTATAACCAAGGCAGATGTTTTAAATAATCTTTCAGAAATAAAGGTTTGTAAAACATACAATTCAAAAAAATATGATGATGTAAACTTTAGCGAAAGTAATACTTTAGAATCATTGAACTTAGACGATAGCGACTTTGAGGTTTTTCAAAGCTGGGGTGAAATTAAAGATTTGAGTAATTTTGAAACACTACCTGAAAATTTAAAAATATATATTAAATATATTGAGGGTTATCTAGATATTCCTATTAAGATAATCTCACTTGGACCTGAGAGAAGTCAGACAATTATTAGATAATTCAAGATTTTGGTAAAAGTTTCTGATTTGATATTATTTTGATCTCATCTTGAAGCTTCTTAATTGCCTTATTCTCTATTTGTCTTACTCTTTCTCTGCTTATAGAGTACTTTTGGCTCAGATCCTCAAGAGTTTTTGGTTCCTCCTCAAGTCGTCTCGCAGTTAATATTTCTAACTCTCTAGGTTCGAGTGTGGTAACCGCTTGTCTATATAGTTCTTTTCTTTTTTTCAACTCATCACTTTCCTCAACTTTTGAAATAGTATCTATAGTCTCATCCTCTACTTGATCTATCCATTCTGAGTCATTTTCATCATTCAAAGGTGTATTCAAAGAAAAATCTTGATTAAAAACCCTACCTTCCATGTGCTTTACTTCTTGCTCAGTTACCCCAAGATCCTCAGATATTGATTTAATCTGATCATTTGTTAAGTAACCCTCTTCATATTTTTTAAGTTGATTTCTGAGCCTTCTAAGATTAAAGAAAAGTTTTTTTTGTGCTGCTGTCGTCCCTATTTTAACTAAAGACCAACTGTGTAAAACATACTCTTGTATTGATGCTCTGATCCACCAGATTGCATATGTAGCTAATCTAAAGCCCTTTTCAGGATCAAATTTTCTTATAGCCTGTATAAGACCTAAATTACCCTCAGAAATTAGATCAAACAAAGGTAAGCCATATCCTTTGTAACCCATAGCTATTTTCGCCACTAAACGCAAATGGCTTGTTACGAGTTTTTGTGCAGCTTTTGTATCACCATTTTTTAGCCAATCAATTGCAAGTTTTTTTTCCTCTTCATCTGTCAAAATAGGAAATTGATTTATTTTTTTTAAGTAAGGATAAACGTCGTTTTCAGATGTAATAACAGGCAGTAAATTTTTATTTTCTATATTCATTGTAAATTTATGTTTAAATCTTTCATGTCATCAGGTAAATCACAAGTAATTTTAATATGTTTGTTTAAAATTGGATGATCAAATTCTATTTTGTGGGAGTGTAAGGCTTGTCTTGGAAACAATGAAATTAAATTTCTTAGCTCATAATTCATGTTTTTTAAACGAAAATTTTGCTCCTTATTTAATATATAATCTTTATCACCAATTATAGGTAGGCCTAAACTTAAAAGGTGAACTCTAATTTGATGTGTCCTTCCAGTTATAATCTCACAATCTAAAAGACTCACCGAACCATGAAATGTCTTAACATTTGTAACTCTGGTAATTGCATTTTTCCCTAAATGTTCTGATACATTGAATTTTGTTCTTTGCAGTTTACTTCTAGATATGTTCTTATTGATTTCAAAATTATTTTTATTAAGTATACCATAAGTAAAAGCAAGATAATTTTTTTTAATATATCTATTTTTAAACATTTCTCTAAATTTATTTTTGGAAATAAGATTTTTAGTAATAATTATTATCCCGCTTGTGTCTTTGTCTAAACGATGAACTATACCTTCTTTTAACTTTTCAGTGTCATCTATTATAAATTGATCTTTTAGGCTTTCTTGCAAGTTAGGATTATCATCAGTTTCATTTTTTTTATGAGTAAGAAGGCCTGAGGGTTTATTTAATATTGCTATATAACTGTCCTCGTATAATATTTCAATTCTAAAATTTTTATAATTATATGATTTAGCCATAAAATATATGATAAAAAATAAACTTTTAATTAGTTTAGTTGTTATTCAAGGTTTATTAATAATTTTTGGAATAATAGCAATTATTTTTGGTGTTTTCTATAAAATGAGCAGCAATAATAATTCTACTTTAATAAACAAAAATATTGATTTAAATGACGTTTATCTGATTAATGAAAATCAATATCAGCAAAAATTTATATTCGAAGATAAAATAATTTTTCAAATTGTTGATATTAATTCTAATAAAGTTTTGAAAGAAATAATAATTGAGAAAAATTAAGTTTATTGTAATAGCCGGATCATCAGGTGGTCACATATTACCAGCAGTAAAATACATTAATAATTTATCTGATATAAAAAAAGCAAATGAGATACTATTTATAACAAACGAAATTGGCAAAGATTATTTATGCCAAATTGAGAATAACAATGTAAACAAACTAATAATAAACTCTAAAAATAGATACAAATTTATCTTTAAAATTTTCACTAAAATATCTTTATTATTTGTATTTAACAGAAAAATAACCATATTAGGTTTTGGTGGTTTCATAACAACCCCTGTAATTGTAATTTCAAAATTATTTAATTTTTTTTTCTTATCATCTAATAAAATTTTTATTCATGAGCAAAATATTATTTATGGATTAGCTAATAAAATAAATTATTACTTTGCAAAAAATTCATTTATTTCATTTCCAAAAGTAGATATGCGCAGAAAAGAAATATTTGTTGGTAATTTTTTTCTCAATACAAATAAGTCAAAAGAAATACTTGATAGTAAATTTATCAATATCTTGCTAATTGGTGGAAGTGCTGGTTCAATTGACTTAAATAATAAATTATTTGAAGAATTAATAAATTTAGAAAAGAAATATTTAGAAAAAATGAAATTCTTTATTCAAATACCTACCTCGCATATCGATATTTTAAAAAAAAAATATACAGATCTTATAAATAATATCAGATGTGAGTTATTTACTTTCAAAAATAATCTCAATTTTAAAGAATATGATTTTATTATTTCAAGATCAGGCTCTGGCTCAATTAATGAAGTTTTATATTACACTAACAATGTTCATTTTATTCCACACTTAGCATCAAGAGACCAGCATCAAAATTTAAATCTAAACTATTTCCTCTCTCGCAATATGAGTTTAAAAGATTTTTTAATACCTACTAAAAAAAACAATAATAATGGTCTATATTTTAATTCTATTATTAACCCATATTCCATTGAAAAAATTATATGTTACACCACTAGATGAAACTCTCAGATTTAGCTGCAAGCAAAATACATATTATCGGTATTAATGGTATCGGCATGAGTGCTTTAGCCATTTATTTAAAAAAAAATAAATTTGACGTTTCCGGTAGTGATATTGCCTATAATGCTAATACAGTAAATTTAGAAAAACATAAAATACGAGTAAATATTGGCCATAAGATTTCAAATATTAAAAATAAAGATATAATTTTTTATTCATCAGCAATAAAAAACAACCCTGAAATTAAAGAGGCAAAAAAAAATAAAATACCATGTTTTAATAGATCCAAACTTCTTCAAATTATTTGCAAAGATAAATTTACTATTGTTATATCTGGCTCACATGGAAAAACTTCTACTACATCTATTTTAGGACATTTGTTAGTTCATGCAGGTTTAAATCCAACAATCATTTCCGGTGGAATTATGCAGAATTTTGGACAAAATATATATCTTACTGATAGTAAATATGTCGTGGTAGAGGCTGATGAAAGCGATGGGACAGTATTTAAATTGAGTCCAAAATATTTGATATTTTTAAATGTAGATAGAGAACACATTGATTTTTATAAATCTTATCCTAATTTTAAGTTAAAAGTAAAAAAATATATCCTCAGTCAAATTCAAAAAGATACAAAAATATTTATTAACAACGATGATTCTTTTTTATCCTCGTTGAAAAAATATTCAAATAAAATAAAAACATATGGTTCAAATAAAAAGTCAAACTACAGCTATAAATTAATAAATTTAAACGATAAGAGGTCATCATTTGATTTTTTTAAAAACAAAAAAATTTTATTTAAAAGTTTATCAACAAATTTATTAGGAGAGCATAACGTACAAAACCTCACTGCTGCTTTGTCCATTATAGATGATTTAGGATACGCAATAAAAAAATCACATATACTTGATTTTAAAGGTACTAAAAGGAGATTAAATATTATTGGTAAATTAAAACAAACAATATTTATTGATGATTATGCGCATCACCCTACTGAGATAGAAAAATTGATAAAAGTTTCATCTCTATATAAAAAAAAACATATTTTTTTTATAATTGAACCTCATAGATACTCAAGATTAAACGATTTATATAATGAATATTTGAGAGTTTTTAAAAATATCAATAACTTGATTATTTTAAGAACATATGAAGCCGGCGAGAGCTATAAAAAAGGTATGAAAAATTCAAAGAACTTGGTAAATGATTTAAATGTTTTAAATAATCAAAGTACTAAATATATTGAAAATTATAGAGATTTATTTGATTTATTAGATAAGTTTGTATTGAATAAAAGTGAAAGTATGATTATTTCTGCTGGAGCTGGAGAAATCTCAAACCAAATCCGTTTTTTTTATGAGTCTAGAAAATAAAAATTTAGTTACTAATTATCCATCAGCTAAATATTCTTGGTTAAAATCTGGAGGTAAGATAAGTCAGCTTTATAAAATTCATAACCAAATTGATTTAAGAAATTTATTTTTAAAGAATGATATTAATAATAAGTCCTTTTTGGTTATTGGTAATCTTTCAAATACATTAATTAAAGACGATGGTTTTAAAGGCATAGGTATAAAACTTCAGGGTGATTTTACTAAAGTTCAAATTAATACTGATCATATGTTGGTCGGTGCTGCGGTTTTAGATAATTATTTATCAAAATTTTGTTATCAAAATGGTATTTCAGGTTATGAGTTCTTATATACAATTCCAGGTTCAATTGGAGGTAATATATTTATGAATGCTGGCTGTTATAATCAAGAAATAAAAGATAAATTACTAAGTGTAATTTTTTATGACATAAATGATAATAAAATTCACGAAAAATATATTACTGATTTACATTTTGATTATCGAAAAGGTTTTCAAAAAAAAAATACAATAATTTTGTTTGGAAAATTTAAAATTTCTAAAGGCGAAAAAACTTACATAAAAAAATTAATGCAAGATTATGAAAGTATTAGAAATAAAACTCAACCACAAAAAGTTAATTGTTGTGGAAGTATTTTTAAAAACCCAAAAAATCAAAGCGCATGGCAATTAATAAAATCATCTATAGATGAAAGTTTTTATAAAGGCCCAATTAAATTATCAAAAATACACTCTAATTTTTTTGAAAACGATCCCAACATAAGTGCCAATAGTATTGATCTATTTATCTCAAAAATTCAAAAAAGAGTTAAAGAAAAGCACAATATCATACTTGAAAGAGAATTAAGAATTATAGATTGAAAGACATAGATATAAAATCTCTTAAAATTCTTGTGGTAGCTGGTGGTTGGTCTGATGAAAGAGAAGTTTCTCTATTATCAGGAAAAAATGTTTTTTATTGCCTCAAAATTAATAACATAAATGTTAAATTTCTAGATATCAAAAAAAATAATATTAAGAAAATATTAGAATATAAGCCAGATATTATATTTAATTCACTTCATGGTGAATTTGGAGAGGATGGAGGTTTAAATTCATTTGCAAATAAAAATAAAATAGCAATTACCCATTCTGACGGCATTTCATCTGCTCTATGTTTTAATAAAAGACTTCTAAAAAAATATTTAAAAGAAAAACTGAATATTTTGTCACCTAAAGAAATTATTTATAAAAATCTAATTAAATTACCAGTTATATCAAAACCTAATTGGGGTGGTTCCTCTAAAGGTATAAAATTTATAAATGATAAAAATGAGCTAAAAAAAAAGATCAATAATGATAAAATTTTGATTGAGGAAATAATATACGGCAGGGAATTAACAGTAACTGTCATTGAAAACGATAATAAGGTAAAGGCTCTTGGTGTTACGGAAATTGAGTTCGATTGTGAACATTATGACTATATTGCAAAATACACAAAAAACAAAAGTTTACATTATCTTCCTGCACGGATATCTAAACCACATTATAATTCACTATTAGAAATATCAAAAAAAATTTTTCGTATTTGTGGTTGTAAAGGTATCGCAAGATTAGATTTCATAATTAGCAACAAAGACGAAATGATATATTTTTTAGAGTTAAACACTCATCCAGGTTTAACAAAAATATCACTAGCACCAGAACAAGCTAATTTCCAAAGGCTCTCTTATTTTGATTTATTAAAACAAATAATTATTTCGTCTTTATGAATGTAAAGTATAAAGAGCTATTAATATATTTATTATCAATTC
>CACMWX010000005.1 GCA_902617515.1 uncultured Alphaproteobacteria bacterium | reverse complement strand
ATACTCCCAGTTTTTTATAATAAGAGTATTTATTTTTAGCTTTTTTTTATTTACCTTATTTACTAGATGAAAAGCAATATCATTGAGCTTGGAGAACTTTTTCATAAAAACAAATTTATACCTTTAATCCTACATTGGTTTAAAAAAAATCAAAGAAACTTATATTGGAGAAGGAATAGAAGTCTATACCTAACTTATTTATCAGAAATTATGCTACAACAAACAACTGTTAAAACAGTAGAAAATAAAATATCAGAAATTATAAATATTTTTCCAAGTTTTAATTCCTTTAAGAATAAGAAATTAGAACATTTATTAAAAGTTTGGTCAGGATTAGGTTATTACAAGAGGGCAGAGAATTTATTCAAAGCAGTAACAATTATTAACAATAGCAATAATGGTGAATTGCCAGATGATAGAGATAGTCTTATCTCTTTGCCTGGCGTTGGGGAATATACTTCAAGCGCGATATTAGCCATAGGCCATAATAAAAAATCATTTCCAGTAGATATCAATGTTAAAAGATTAATACAGAGAGTATCTGGTTTGAAACTCAATCATGATGAGATCGAAAAAATACTTAGTTTAGCTTGTAAAAAAAAGATTTCTTATAGGAGTTTAGCTGAGTCGATGATGGATTATAGTTCTATTATTTGCAAAAAAAATAGCCCCGAATGCTCCAAATGTATATTTTCTAGTTTCTGCAAATCAGCTTTCCAATCATTTAAAAATAATAAAAATATAAAAAAAAATAATAAGGAAATAGATTTCTATTTAATAAACTCTCCTTTACATATTTGTTTTATAAAAAAACCAAAATTTCAATTTTACAAAAACTTTATCCATTTACCCTCAAATTTGGATAAAGAATTTATAGCAAATTTAAATTTAAAAAATAAAGAAAAAATCAAAAGTTTTAAATTTACAATTACAAATAATCTCTTCCAAATAAATGTATATAAACTTAATCTTAAAAAATTAAAAATTAACAATTCAGTATGGATAGAAAAGTCAAAAACTAACCAGCTTGCATTACCAACACTCTTTAAAAGAATATTAAATTAATTCCTCATCTTCTTTCTAATTTCATCGATACATATTAAATTCTTTTTTTTATCCTCATAATACCAATAATCCCATCCATTGAAACTCGATGTCTTATTTACTTTTGCAGCAATTTTATGAATTGATCCTCTCTCATTTTTATATGAAATACTTCCATCTGGTAAAATTGTAGCTCTATAGCTTTTCTTATTGTTATAGAGTTTAGCACCTGGTTTTAAATGTCCATTGTCAATTAAACTTGCAAAGGGTATTTTTTGTGTTGGTTTATCTTTTTCATTAATCTCTAATAAATCATCTTTTAGAGATTTAATTTTTTTTAATCTTTTAATAGCTAAATTAAAATAACCTTCATCTTTTTCAAAACCTATGTAATTTCTACCCAAATATTTTGCTTCAGCACAAAAACTTGCTGTTCCTGCAAAAGGTTCTAGTACCAGATCTCCTTGTATTGATGATTGAATAATAATTTTTTTCATCAAAGCTAAGGGTTTTTGAGTTGGGTGAGCTGTTTGGTTTCTACTGTTTTTCAGCCTTTCTCTACCTGAACAAATTGGGAAGTTCCAAATACTTCTCTCTTGTCTGTCTTCATTTGCAACCTTTAAAGTATGATAATTAAATTGATACTTTGATTTAGGTTTTTTTGAACACCAAATAAGAGTTTCATGCGCATTAGTAAGTCTTGTTGCCCTAAAATTTGGTAACGGATTAGATTTGGACCAAATCACATCATTTAAAATCCAAAAGTTTAAATCTTGGAGAATTTTTCCAATTCTAAAAATATTGTGATATGAACCAATAATCCATAACCCCCCATCAGATTTAAGAACTCTTTTACACTCAGTTAAATAAGAAAAGGTAAAATCATCATAACTCGAGTAACTATCAAATTTATCCCAATCCTGATTGACACCATTGACAATGGAGTGATTTGGTCTAGTTAAGACTTTGTTTAATTGTAAATTATAAGGAGGATCTAAGAAAACTAAATCAATTGTCTGATCTTCAACCTTAGCCAATAGATCAAGACAATCACCTAAATATAGGTTATTTGATTTCAACACGTGTGAATCTTAATATTTATAAAGAATCTTGTGTAAAAAAAACTTAATCTACTGTTGATAACTAAGTAGATAACTTTTTGATAAGTTTACATATAGGTTGATAAGTGGTCCTGTGATATTTGCTGACCCCATGTGTATAAATAGCGCTTAAGTGAGACTTTGTACCGTACCCAGCATTTTTATTCCATTGATAATTATCATCTAATGAGTGGAGTTTCAGAAGTAATTTGTCTCTGAAGACTTTTGCTATAATTGAAGCTGCTGACACCTGATTAATTTTATCATCTGCTTTAATTAAAGACTTCACCTTATAACCTTTCATTTCGCTTGGAATAAATTTTCCATCTATGATGATCGTATCTGATTTTTTAGATAACAAAATTATTGATTGTTTCATGCTTTGCAAAACTACATTGTGAATATTAAACCTTTCAATAAATTTTTTTTTTCCAAATATAATTTGATAATTATATTCGAAACCTTTATTTGATCTAAAATATTCATAAATTTCCTCTCTTTTTTTTTTATTTATTTTTTTTGAGTCAGAGACAGTAAATGGAAGTTTATCAAATAAAGAATTTTGTGATCTAAAAGCACAAATTATTGCGCTTCCAACAAGAGATCCTCTGCCAACCTCGTCGACGCCAACAACATATTCACTCATCTAGTCTAGGTATTAGTTCGACAAAATTACATGGCTTGTGTCTAATGTCTAATTGATGAAAAAGAATATCATTCCAAGCATCTCTAACAGCAGAAGTCGATCCAGGTAAACAAAAGATGTAAGTTTGATTTAATAAAAATGCACTTGCTCGAGATTGTATAGTCGAGGTTCCAATTTTTTTATAGCTTAATTGTCTAAACAATTCACCAAATCCCGGAATTTCAACTTGAGATATTTTTTTTAGGGCATCAATAGTATTATCTCTTCCCGTCAGACCAGTCCCACCTGAAGTAATTATTACATCGTGTTCGATAGATGCTGTTAATTTTTGAATAATAGGAATAAAGAGCTTAGGTTCATCCTCAATAATCTGATAATGGGAAACAGAGTGTCCTTTTTTTTGTATTAGTTCTTTTAATGTATTACCTGATTTATCATCACTTTCTTTTCTTGTATCCGATAAAGTGATTACGGCAATATTTATTTGTTTAAATGTTATTTTTTCATCAATCATTAATCAAGATAGTATTAGTGGCTATAAGCTCATCAGCATATTTGAATGAATTATGATTTATTAATTCATAAATAACAAGATTAGTTAGAACTCTCTCAACAAACATTCTTGTTTCTCTTGATGGTATAGATTCAATTAAAAGAAAACTATCATCATTAAATGTAGTTTTTTTCATCCATTTTGAAAGATTTCCTGGCCCTGCATTATATGAGATTAAAGCCTTTAGCAAATCTCCATTGATATAATTAATAGATAATAAACTTTGAAGGTAGAGGCTACCTGTTTCAACATTAATTTCAGGATCATACAATATTCTCGGATTAGACTTAAATTTATGTTTTTTATTTACCAATCGAGCAGTTGACGGAAGAATTTGCATCAATCCATATGCACTTTTACCACTTTTTGCGAAAGCACTAAACTGCGACTCTTGTCTAATCATGCTAATAATAATAGTTGGGTCAATACTATTGAAATTGTAATCTCGGATCCATTTTGGATTTGGATATAAAAAATCTATCGGGGCATCATCTTTAAACAAGTATTTTGCTGTTTTAATTTGCAAGGAACTCAGGTCATTTTTAATAGAAAAATTTAGTATGAGTCTTTTAAACCTATCATTTGTAATGTTTTGAAGTCTATTTAATTCTATCTCTGCAATAGGAAGTTCATTGATTTCAATTAATGCCTGAATTCTCTCACCTAATTTGGTATCTAAAAATGACTCAAGATCCGAACTCATTAATGAGGTATTAAATTCAAAGTCTTGAATGGTTTTATCTAAAATTCTACAAGATAAAATTGAGTATATATTAAAACTTGGTTTACAAGATTTATTTATAGCCTCTAAAGATGATTTGAAAGTAATTTCATCATTAGCATCTTTTGTTGAGGATAAAAATGACCAATAAGCACCAGCATCCCTTAACCATTTGTTATCTGAAATTTTTGAGAGTATTAAAAATTGTCTCGAGGCTTTTTGGTATTTTCCTTTTCTGTAATATGAGAGACCTTTGATCCATAAGCCCTCATCGTATGGTTGACTTAAGAAAGCTTCATCATTTAAAACATTTATAGCCTTATCATCTAAATCTGCAAGGTAGTAGCCATTGGCAATTTTGGAAAGTAAAAAGGATTTTTCTTTTTGATTAAAATATTTTATGTGTTGGTTTAAATACTCTAATGCTCCAGTAGGCCATCCTCTTCCAACTCTTGATCTTACAGTATTATAAATACTAATTTTTTTTGAATAATTTTTATTTGAAAATATTTTATTTGATTTAGTGGAAACAGTTTCTTGTAACTTATCTTTTTGAAAGATCTCATCAAAAAGTGGGTATGAATTTTTTTTTGGTTTCTTTGCCCCATCCGGCATTCTTCTTACTCCCAATTTATAAATCCTTCTAGCTTCGTAATGATCGCTATATTCACTTAACCAATCTCGGAGCTCTAAAAAACTAGAGCGATGCGCTGTTGGATGAAGAAGCTTTAAAGCTTGTACATGACCAATAAGAATTAAATCATCCAGTTTTGCTATATTTTTATCACCTTTATCAAAATTTCCATTTCTGTAATCATTAAAAATACTTTTGTAAAGGCCGATATCTTTAGAGCTTAGGGCAAAGATACTCTGTGAGTAAAAAAACGTTACAATTAATAAAACAATAATTCTCATTCTATCCACCAAGCTGCTTTTTAATTTCTTTTAAATCTTCCCAAGCATCTTTCTTAAGTTCAGGATTGTTTATTAATAAAGACGGCTCATAAAGCACACGGCATTTTTTGGGTACCACGTCATTGGGTGTGTTGAAATCAAACCATTTTCCACGAAGAGACATGGAAGACAAGTCTGTAGCCAATAACATTTTGATGCAATAATTTGACATAATTATTAAATATTTTGGGTTAATCAATTCAATCAACCGATAATTGATAAGTTGTAAAATTGAGTTCATTTTGTGGTTATTATCAAACTCACTAAGTCCCCTTGGTATATAAGACAATAAGCTTATTTGTTTCCTATCTAATTTTATAGAGGAAAGCATTTTATCGAACAACTCACCATTTGCTTTATCTATTATCTTTTCATCAGTAATGTCGCATTTACCGTAAAAAAATAAAATCTTCGAATTTTTATCACCTTCTACTAAATTGATTGGTTGATTAATATTGAACTTTAATAATTCATTTTTTAAAAAATCCTCTATTTCATCAATACTGGTGGCTTTACTTGGACTATTGATAATTTTTCTATTTATTTGGTTATAGGAATCATTTTGAGATTTTTTTACTTGAAATTCCTCAAGATTCATCAATTCCAAAAGAATATTTTTTTGGTAGTCTTGGTTATTCATGATTAAAAAATTATCTTTTAATATTTATTTTATATGTTTTTTTGGATTTATTGTATATGCATATGGGTCTCAATTAAAAAATACTTTCGAAAATCAACTTCTAAGTTCAATTTATTCTGAATACAATAATGATTATTTAATTTGGGAAAAATTACCCACTTATAATTTTTCAAATGACCATACTTCAACCTTACTAAGTAATATTATTATAGGGAATTACACTTTTGATAATATTAGTAATATTGAAAGTGGATTTATTCATGAAATTGTTCTTTTTCTAAAGAATCTAGGTGATGACAAATGCTTAAATATTCCTGACAAAAAACAAATTTATATTTTTGAAGAGGCTATACTAAAAAGCATAAATTTTTGGATGAATTTTTGTAACAAACATAATGTTCAAAATAATTTAGAAAATTTGAATGAAATTGATAGTCGCTTTACAAATTTAAGATATATCAATACTATTTATTACTATCATCTTCAAAAAGACTTCAACAGTCTAAAAAAAATTAATGAAGAAATAACATCAAATATAGAAACACTGTCTATCTTTAATTCTAAAGAATTAAATGTAATGGACAGTATTTTCAATAATCATAACATCAATTTTCCATTGTCAGATTTTATTCAGTTATCAACTACTTTTAATAATTTGTCTATTGAACTAGATCAAAATTACGTAGTTAAGGATTATGAAGACATAATATATCTTCAACTATTTCAAACTAGCATTTATTATTTTTATGCGCGTGAGTATAAAAAAGCACTTGCTTTATTATCTTATTTAATCGAAATAAATCCAGATAATAGGGATTATTATCTTTATAAAAAAATTTCATTTTTAGCAGAATTAAATCCAAGTAAAGAAATACTAAAATTAATTAAAAATTTTACCCCAAATGACAAAAATTTTAATTTTTTTAAAAACTACCTTTATATCTCAACATCATTTGAATTAGACACTGATATGAGTGACTTAGTGTATTTTATAAATAATAGCGATCATCAAACTGATTGGATAAATCTAGAGTTATCATTTCTTGTTGCGATGGAAATGTACTTTTTAAATGATAATAGTGGTGCTTTAGATTTTATAAACGAGTGTTGCATGAGCAGTATAGAGAATTCCGATGATCCTATTCATCTTTTTAAATATGGTATTTTGTTAGAGAGAAATAATGAAATTAAAAAAGCTGAAGAAATTATCCAAAAAAGTATTGATATATCTGAAAGTTCATATCCTTACATATTAAATTATCTTGCATATTTATGGGTTGAAAATGATAGAAAATTAGATCTTGCAGAAAGTATGCTTCAAAAGGCAGTAAAAGACTCAAATTATAATGATGGGGCTATACTTGATAGTTTGGGATGGCTTTATTATAAGAAAGATAATTTAGATTTGGCAGAAAAATGGATTTACGATGCTTATCAACTTGAACCCTCAGAGCCAGAAATAATAGATCATTTATCTCAAATTTATTATGAATTAGGCAGATACAAAGAATCGAAATTTTTAGACAATAAAATTTTACTATTTCATAAAGATTATTTTAAATACGAGGAAGTTTTAAGCAGAAATGAAAATAAGTAAATTAACAAGCTATGCTAAAATAAATCTTGATTTAAAAATTAAATATTATGATAAAATTTTAAAAAAACATAAGATTTCTTCTAAAGTCGTTATTTTAAAATTAAATGATTTAATTACGGTATCTAATTCTACAAAGCTACAAATTACTTATTACGATCAAAATAAAAAAATAATCAAATTGAAAAATGATATTATAAAAAAATCAATTCTATTTTTTGATAGAAAATACAAAACTAAAACAAAATTAAAATTTTTAGTTTACAAAAAAATACCAGTTGGTTATGGATTAGGAGGTGGATCCTCAAATGCAGCCTCAATTTTGAAATTTCTGTATAAATATCATCAAATTACTTCAAAAAACTTTGAAAAAGATGCACCATTAATTGGTTCAGATGTAATTATTTTTAAAGATAAATATCCAAAAATAATCGATGGATTAAGTCAGTATAAATACCTCAAGGCAAAAAAATTTTATTGGAGGAAAGTTTACTTAATTTTTCCTTCACAAAAAAATTTAACTAAAAAAATTTATGATTATTTTAAAAACCATAATATGGGAGCAAAAAAACAACTAATATCTCAAAATAACTTAATTAGTTCATCTATGTTGCTAAATAAAGAGTTTAAAGAACTATTTATGTTCCTTTTGGATTATAGAAGAGATTTCTTAAAATTTGGCATGAGTGGTAGTGGATCTTCAATTTTTGTATCTTTTAAGAAAATCGCAAAAGAAAGGTTGATTTTTAGAGAGATTAATAAATTTTATCCCTCAGTTAGAATTGAAAAATTCCTTTATTTCGGATAAGTTCTTTAAATCCTGATGGGGCGTAGCCAAGCGGTAAGGCACCGGTTTTTGGTATCGGCATGCGTAGGTTCGAATCCTACCGCCCCAGCCATGTCTAAGCTATAAATTGAAATAATATGAAACAACTTTTATTTTCACTTAAAGAGGGATCAGTTAGTTATCATAAAAAAGAAATTTTAAAGGAACTTGATATAAATATTCATCGAAAAGATTTTATTGCGCTTGTTGGTAAAAATGGTGCAGGTAAATCAACCCTGATGAATGTTATATCAGGTCAACATGATATTGATGCTGGAGAAAAATGGAGTATTGATAATTTTGCTGTAAATTATTTCAACCAAAATTTTGTACTAAGTAATGATAATAACACCGTTGAGCAAGAAATTTTATCTGTAATCAAAAATCAAGATAATAATTATGAGATAGATATATTTTGCAATAATTTAAGCATTGATAAAAATAGTTTAATTAAAAATTTATCTGGGGGGCAAAAAAGGAGAGTAGGGCTAATCAAAAATTTAATCAAACCATCTGATCTTTTGTTATTAGATGAACCAACTAATCATTTAGACTTGGATACAATCGTTTGGCTAGAAAACTATTTAAAAAAACTAGATTGTGCAATTTTATGTGTAAGTCATGATCGACAATTTCTAAAAAACTTTACAAATAAAATATTATGGATAGATCGATCTAAAATAAAAATAAACTACAAAGGATATAGTGATTTTGACAATTGGTCTGAGACTCTTTTATCACAAGAAGAGAGAGAACTACAAAATAGGAAGCAATTTGTAAATTTAGAGGTGAATTGGGCTAATAAAGGAGTTAAAGCAAGAGTAAAAAGGAATACCAGAAGGTTAGAGCAAGCTAAAGAATTAAAGGAAAATTTAGACAAAGATATTAGCGAATTTAAAAAAGCTACAAAAAAGATTGAAATTAATCAAATTTATGAGAATTCAAAGAATTTTAAAAATGTTGCAGAGTTTCACAATGCAGATTTTTACTATGAAGAAAATAATAAAAATTTTATTTTAAAAAATTTTAATTTAAAAATAAGCAAAAAAGATAGAATTGGTCTTTTGGGAGGTAATGGCTCTGGAAAAACAACTTTTTTAAAAATTTTGCTTAATGAACTGAATTTACAATCGGGAACTTTAAAATTAAGAAAGGAGTTAGAGTTTTCATATTTTGACCAATTAAGAAATGATTTAAAAGACAATTTACCAATAAAGAAGGTCTTAGTCCCCTCTGGTGGCGATTACTTAAAAACGCAAGGTAAAGAGAGACATGTATGCAGTTATTTAAAAGATTTCCATTTTGATCCATCTAAAGCAAATGATCCTGTCGGGAGTTTATCTGGTGGAATGAAAAATCGATTACTTTTATCAAAAGTTTTATCAAATCCTAAAAGTGGCTTAATCTTAGATGAGCCCACTAATGACCTTGATATTGAAACTTTAGATTTAGTGGAGTCTATACTTTCCAATTACAACGGGACTCTCGTAGTTGTTTCACACAATAGAGATTTTTTAGACAAATTAGTAAATAAAATATTATTTTTCAAAGGAAATGGTGATGTTTTGTTATTTAATGGAGGCTATCATGACTTCTTAAAAAATAAAGATCTTCTTGTAAATGATACAAATAATTTATCTCAGTCTGAAAATAAAACTGAAAAGAAAAATATAAATTTAAAAAATTTAAATAAAAAGAAGTTAACCTTTAAATTACAATATGAGCTTAATAATTTACCTAAGCAAATAGATCTTTTGAAAGAGGAAATTGTTCATTTTGAAAAAATCATAGAGGCGCCAGATCTTTATAAAAAGGACTATGAGTTATTTATTAGCACAACTAAAAAATTAGGCTCCCTCCAAATGGAATTGGAAAATAAAGAGCAAAGATGGTTAGAACTCATGGAATTAAATTAGAAGATGAATATAAAAAAAAAAGTAGAAGAAATCTCTAAAATTTCTCATTTTGATGAAATTTGCGTTATACTTCCTTTTGAAGAAAAGGATATTTATCTTATAGGAGGAGCCACTAGGTCTTTATTATCGGATAATTACGAAAACAAAGATATTGATGTAGTTATTCCAGAATTAGATGATCGAACGGTCGATAAAATTTTAGATAAATATGATACTGCAAAATATTATCAAGCTTATAAAAGCATATCACTTGAATTAGGTGATTTTGAGTTCCAGATAAATTCATTTAGAAAAGATGTAGCCCCATCTGGAAGACATTCAAAAATTGCTAATGCCTTGAGTATTAAAGAGGACTCTTTAAGAAGAGATTTTACATTTAATAGCATATACATAAATTTAATTGGAGACGTTTTCGATTTTTATTCAGGTGTTGAGCATTTTAAAAATAATTACTTGAAATTTATTTTTGACCCAATTGTACAAATTCAAAAAGATTATTTAAGGGCAATAAGATATATCAGGTTTCTATCATTATTTGAAAATACAAAAACCTTTCCAGCTGATTTGGAAGCTATAATGTTACTCTCAAAAAACATTGTAGATTTTGTAAAAGAAAAAAAAATTTCACAAGAGCTTAATAAGATCTACAAGATGCCATTTCCAAAAAATACCATTTCTTTTTTAAAAGAGAATAATGAGCTGAGGCAATTTTTAGATTTTTTATCTTAAAAGTTAACTTTTAATAGATGAAACTACAATAGCAACAGAGGTAGCCAGATTTAATGATCTTGTTTTGCTGTTTATAGGTATCGTTATTTTATTATTGACTGTATTATGTATTGCTTCTGGCACACCTGCTGTTTCTTTTCCAAATAAAATAATATCATTATCTTCGAATTTAAAACCGTAAAGGTTATTATCAGTCTTAGTAGTAGCTAAGATTATCCTATTGTTTTTTTTTTTTGAATAGAGATAAAAATTATCCCAATTTTCATGATTTATAATTTCACAATGATCTATGTAATCCATCACAGCACCTTTGAATCTTTTATCTGTCATGGAGAAAGGCAATGGTTTGATTATGTGAAGGGGGAACTCTAAACAAGCAGCGGTTCTGATAATCACACCAAGATTTTGAGGCATATCGGGCTGATAGAGACAAATTGCAAATTTATGCGTCATGATGACTACTACTTATGCTACATCTTACCAATAAAATCTACTTAGATTTAAACTCAAATGTCAGACAGTAAAAAACCAAGAAGAGATTTTATCAAATTATCAGCAATGACTCTAGGAGGGGTTGGGGCTGCTAGTTTACTTATTCCTTTTATATCAAGTATGAACCCAGGCAAAGATACTCTAGCCTTGGCATCAACTGAAATAGATTTATCTCCTTTGGAAGAGGGCCAGAGTTTGACAGTAATATGGAGAGGTAAACCTGTTTTTATAAAACATCGAACAAAAAGTGAAATTGACAGTGCTAGAAATATTTCTTTAGAGGATTTACCAGATGCAGAGGAGGACTCTGCTAGAGTTCAAAAAGATAATTGGTTAGTTGTATTAGGTGTTTGCACTCATTTAGGTTGTGTACCTCTTGGACAAAAAGCTTCGGATACAAAAGGAGACTATGGCGGATGGTTTTGCCCTTGTCATGGTTCTCATTATGATACATCTGGTAGAATAAGAAAAGGACCAGCACCGACTAACTTACCTGTTCCCCCTTACGTTTTTTTAACTGATAACAGAATAAAGATAGGATAATTTAATGAGTTCAAACGAATTACAAGGTTATAAAAAAACACTAAATTCACCATACACTGGTATAAAAGGTTGGATTGACTCTAGACTTCCACTTATAAGAATGATGGAAGCAGAATATTTGAAGTTTCCTGTCCCTAAATCACTCAATTACTTTTGGTCATTTGGTGGTATAGCTATGTTTTGTCTTATAGGACTAATCTTAACTGGAATTTTTTTAGGATTTCATTACAAGCCTTCAGCCGATGATGCCTTTGACTCTGTTGAAAGGATTATGAGAGATGTAAGTTTTGGTTGGTTAATTAGATATTTGCACGCCAACTTAGTATCTTTTTTCTTTATAGCTACTTTTATTCACATATTTAGAGCTTTATATTTTGGATCATACAAGGCACCTAGAGAGTTAGTTTACATTTTCGGTTTGACCATGTTCATGCTGATGATGGCAACTGCATTTTTAGGATATACACTTCCATGGGGCCAGATGTCTTATTGGGGAGCAACAGTTATAACTAATCTTTTTTCAGCTATTCCTGTTGTAGGAGATGCTATACTCACATTACTTCTTGGTGACTTCACTGTTGGTGATTCAGCTGTTAATCGTTTTTATGTTCTTCATTGGCTATTAGCTTTTGCAATTGTCGGTTTAGTTGTCTTTCATGTAATTACTTTGCACATGACTGGTTCAAATAATCCGACTGGAACAGAGCCTCAAAGCTGGGATGAAACAGTGAGTTTTCATCCATACGTAACTATTAAAGATCTGAATGCTACAATATTTTTCTTTATCATTTTGGCATTTATTCTCTTTTATTATCCAAATATTTTAGGTCACTCCGATAATTACATTAAAGCTAACCCTATGGTAACTCCTGCACATATTGTGCCTGAGTGGTACTTTCTACCTTTCTATGCAATACTTAGAGCTATCCCAGATAAACTAGGTGGTGTGATAGCTATGTTTAGTTCCATTCTAGCATTAGGTTTATTACCATGGCTTGACACATCTAAAGTTAGATCATGTTTATTTAGACCTATCTGGAGATACTGTGTTCTCTTGTTTGCAGTAAACTTTTTGGTTCTTATGTATGTTGGAGGTAAACCTGCTGAGGGTCTTTATGTACTTATTTCAAGGATTGGAACAGCGTATTGGTTTTTGTTTATATTTGTTTTAGCTCCACTTGTAGGATTTTTAGAAACACCACGACAACCTCTAACTATTACAAATTATTTGCAAAGTAAAAAAGCCTAATATGCGAAAACCTCTACTGGCCATTTTTTTACTTTTTAGTTTCAATTTGTATGGTGCTGGAGCAAAAATTGATATTCCAAAATATGATTGGTCTTGGAAAGGATTTTTCGGAACATATGATCGTGCCTCAGCTCAAAGAGGTTTAAAAGTTTATAGAGAAGTTTGTGCAGGATGTCATTCCATGAATTATCTGTCTTATAGAAATTTAGCGGACCTTGGTTTTAGTGAAGATCATATAAAAGCTATTGCAGCCGAACACTTAGTTTTAGATGGACCTAATGACGAAGGAGAAATGTTCGAAAGAGACGGAATTCCTTCAGATCAGTTTGTTAATCCATATCTAAACGAAAAGGCTGCTAGAGCAGCGAATAACGGAGCTTACCCACCTGATTTGTCTTTAATAGTTAAAGCCAGACCTAAAGGTGCTGATTACATTAAAGCATTACTGCTTGGTTATGTTGATCCACCAGAGGATATGAAAGTTCCAAAAGGTCAACACTACAATAAATTTATGGCAGGTAATCTAATTGCCATGACATCTCCTTTGTCTGATGGTCTTGTTGATTATGATGATGGAACTGAAAGCACAATGGATCAAATGACAACAGATGTTACTACTTTTTTAGCTTGGGCAGCTGAGCCTAGCTTAGAGGATCGTAAGAGAATGGGTTTAAAAGTAATACTATTTTTATTGGTATTGTTCGTGTTAGCCTATATCTCTAAACAACAAATTTGGCGAGACATTAAACATTAAATAAAAAGTGGATGATATCACCATCTTTAACTACGTATTCTTTTCCCTCCAATCTTAACTTTCCTTTTTCTTTGGCACCACTTTCTCCTTTATATTGAATATAATCATCATAAGAAATTGTTTCAGCTCTTATATAACCTTTCTCCATATCACTATGAATTTCTCCAGCAGCATTAGGTGCTAACGTACCTCTAACAATCGTCCATGCTCTTAGCTCTTTCTCACCAGCAGTAAAAAAATTTATATAATTTAAAAGTTCATAACCTTTTTTAATAACTCTTTTAAGACCTGTTTCTTTAAGGCCTATACTGTCAAGAAACATTTTTTTTTCTTCATGATTGTTTATTTGTGAAATTTCAGACTCAATTTTAGCACTTACAATCAATGTCTCTGAGTTATTCAATTTAGAATATTCCTCAATAGACTTAGTGTATGCATTTCCGTTTACGGATGAATTTTCATCAACATTGCAAACATATACAACAGGTTTAATGGATATAAGTTGAAATATATGCAAAAATTCAATCTCATCTTTATTTAAGTTGTTCAAAATTCCTTTTTCTTTAGAGATAAGATCTATTGTTTTCTCAATTATCAATATCTTTTTTTTGTCTTCGTCTGTTTTTTGAGTTTTTTTTAGTTTCTGATAATTTTTTTCCAAAATTTCTAGATCAGATAATGCTAATTCTGCATTAATAATTTTAATATCTTCGAGAGGATTAATTCTATTTTCTACGTGTTGAATATCATCATCTTCAAAACATCTTACAATATGAAATAAGGCATTTACTGAGCGAATATGAGATAAAAAAGCATTCCCAAGACCCTCTCCTTTAGAAGCCCCTTTCACTAGACCTGCAATATCAACTATTTCAAAAGCTGCAGGAGTTATTTTTTGTGGGTTGCATATTTCAGCGATTTTTTGAATTCTATCATCAGGCACTCTTACTAGAGAACTATTTGGGTCAATCGTTGCAAAAGGATAATTGGCTGCAAGAGCTTGCTCATTTTCGCATAAAGCATTAAATAATGTTGACTTGCCAACATTTGGTAGACCTATGATTCCGCACTTCATTTAAATACCTATATTAGATAAATGCTTAGATACAAATATCTGTGATAAGTTTAAGTAAATAACTTCAAATAATAAAACGAGCTTTTTCTTTTCTTCTGTATTAAAGTTGCCCAGCACATGTCTTGTAACCTTATCTTTGTCACCAGGATGTCCAATTCCAATCCTAAGTTTCCAATAGTTAACACCAATTTTACTACTGACACTTCTTAACCCATTATGACCAGCATTTCCTCCAGCAAATTTAATTTTTATCTCTCCTAAATCCAAATCTAATTCGTCATATAAAACAAATATCTCATCTGATTTATTGAGTTTATTTGTTTTAAGGCTCAGTATACCGTCTCCGGATTCATTCATATAACTTTCAGATAAAGCGATTTGACATTTTTGCCCATCTAGAAGAAAAGAATTAGAAAGTTTAAAGTTCTTAAACTTTTTTAGTTTGAGTTCTAATTTATCGACTAGAAATTCACCTAGTTGTAGTCCTGCGTTATGTCTATTATTTTTATGTTTAACTGTTGGATTGCCTAAGCAATATAAAGTAAGCATATAGGTAGACTATATTATTCGGCTGCTTTTTCTTCTTCTTTCTTATCTTCGGTTTTTTCTGCTGTTTCTTCAGTTGTTTCTTCAGTTTCTTCTGGTTCTGGTTCTTTTTCAACCTTTGGAGCCTGAACTGTAGCTAACATAAAATCTCTACCTTGAATAGTGGGATTCATTCCCTCGCCTAAAGTCACAGAGCTTAATCTGATATCATCACCAATTTCTTTGCCCTCAAGAGAGATAACAAATTTCTCTGGTATATTATTAGCAAGGCAAGACAACTCGATTTCTCTTCGAATAACGTTTAAGATACCGCCTTGTTTTAATCCAGGAGATAACTCTTGGTTGGTAAATTCAACAGGGACTGATATTACTATTCTTGTTTTTTCATCTACTCTTTGAAAATCTACATGTATAGGGTTGTGTTTAACTTTATGTCTTTGGATACTTTTGACAATGACTGCTTCTTTTTTATCACCAAATTCGACTTCAAATATTTTTGAGTATAAGCCACCCTCATCAAATCTTTTTTTAAGCTGTATAGTGTCGACTGCGACCATTACAGGGTCAGTGTTTCCACCATAAATAATAGAGGGTATCAAACCCTGTTTAAAATATGGATTAGTATTTCCTTTTTTTCGCTCTTTAGCTGGGATGTTTCCACTGATTTTCATAGGCTGAGTTTATACAACAAAATCCTAGATTAATCAAACAGAGAAGATATAGAAGTTTCGTTATTAATACGCTTTATAGCCTCACCAAAAAGTGGAGCTACAGATAAATACCTCATTGATGAGGGTACATCAAAAGTCGGTTTGATTGTATTGGTACAAACCATTTCCTCTAAAACTGAATTATTTATGTTATCTAATGCCTTTCCGGAGTAAACACCATGAGAGCAGTATCCATAAACCTCTTTCGCACCGTTCTCTTTAAGAGCTTTAGCCGCATTGCAAATTGTTCCTCCTGAGTCAACTAAATCATCAACAATTATACATTTTTTTCCATCAACTAAGCCTATGACATTCATAGCACTAGACACACCTGGAGCGTCTCTTCGTTTATCAATTATAGCCAAATCAGCGTCGAGTTTTTTTGCAAATGCTCTAGCTCTTAAAACACCTCCGACGTCAGGAGAGACAAATACAAGATTTTCATCTCTTTTATTTGATTTAATGTCACTAATGAACATATTAGTTGCATAAAGGTTGTCTAAGGGGATATCAAAAAAACCTTGAATTTGACCTGCGTGAAGATCAATTGTTAAAACCCTATTTGCACCAGCTGTGGTAATTAGATTGGCTACCAATTTTGCTGATATGGGAGTTCTAGGTCCTGTTTTTCTATCTTGTCTTGCATAACCAAAATATGGCAAAACAGCAGTTATTCTTTTTGCAGATCCACGTTTTAGTGCATCAATTGCCACTAATAATTCCATTAAATTGTCATTAGCAGGGAAAGAAATAGATTGAACTAAAAAAACATCTTCGCCTCGAACATTTTCACCAATTTCAACAAATATTTCTTTATCAGAAAACCTTGTCATAGTTGTTTTAGATAATTGAATTTTTAGATATTCTGAAATCTCTGTAGATAACTCGATGTTACTATTTCCAGAAATAATTTTCATTAGTTAGCTTGGTTATATAGTAAAATGTATATCCATACAAAGTTAAATTATAGATACTAAGCTTAAATTTCTCCCATAATCTTTATATTTGAGATGAATACTTCTTCGATAACTAAAATATTTTATGTTTTTAAAAGTATCTATTTTTGAGTCTACAATTTCAGAAATACCTAAGCTGTTTAACTTTCGTTTAGCAAGTTTAGGAAGATCAAAATAATATTTATCATCTTTTTTAGTCCATAAACCTTTAACTTTAAATTTCATAGTATTTATGAATTCTCGAGATACCTCGTAAGAGTTCTTTCTTATACAGGGCCCAATAAAAACCCTTATATTTGATTTTTTTGATCCAATTTTAAGCATTTTATTTATGGTATTTTCAATGATACCTTTTTTTAAACCTCTCCATCCTGCATGGCAAATTCCTATTACCTTATTTTGGTAATCAATAAATATTAATGGCAAACAATCAGCTGTGGTAATACCGAGAATAAAACTACCATCTCGCGTTACAATACCATCACAATTGTAATTGGATTTATTTTTTCTGACTATAAGACATTTACTTGAATGTAATTGGTTAGGAATAATTAATACTTTTTTTTCTTTAGATATTAGTTTTTTTGCAATTTCTATATTTTCTTTTACATTAATTTTATTATCTTTAGACTTTAATCCGCAGTTAAGAGAGTTGTAAATTCCCTTTGATTTGCCATTTCTATTACTAAAAAACTTAAACTTAACTGATTGTCTCATCATTTTTAAAAGAGAGATTTAGAAATACTTGACCTATATTATTAAATTTTTCTCCACTAATAAAGTCTATGATTTCTCTAATATTCTTGTTGCGTGATTTTAGGTATTCATTTGGGAGATTATTATTAATTAAATTTTTTTGGTTTATGATTTGTGGATTTTTACTAATAAAAAAATCTCTTAATAACTCGAAATTAACCCCAAAAGAATAATCTACATTTTCAAATTTATCAAATAAGTGTAACTTTTTATGGCTCGATAATAATCTAAGGGTGCTTTTCAATGGCAATTTTGTATAGCCATAATCAGTTGTAGTAAAAAAATATTTTTTGCAATTTAAGTTTTTAATATCACTCAATATATTCAAAATTAAATTTGAATGCTCAAGTATGTCATTATTTTTAAATTTGTATTTTGAATAGTGATCTATTAATTCTCCTGATATTGCCACACTATCTTGCATTAAAAAATATTTACTATTTTCCTTTGATATTTTTATTTCATTAAAATTACCATTATTAAAAACAAATTGCTTAGATCCAAAGGCATCAAAAAATTCATTAGAGTAAATAAAAATAGTATTTTTGTTATCTATTTCATAATCATAGATATTTTCTATAAAATTTACTTTTAATTTTGATCTTTCAGAAATTTTTTCTTTAAAATAATCACTTCTTTCTAATAAAGTAATGTTATTAACATTGATATTTTTAGATTTTAGATAATTATAAATATCTATTGTAAGTAGTCCGTTACCAGGGCCTAACTCTAATAAATTAACATTTTTTGCTTTCGGAAATTCTTTTAAAAACTGATTAGCTAGGGCTATGCTGAATAAAGAGGATATCTCAGGAGATGTTATAAACTGACCATCTTTTCCAATTTTTTCAATATTTGGTTTGTTATAGAAGCCTGAAACTTTGTCAAAATTAGAGATTTCAACAAAATCTTGAATGCTGATTGAACCAACTGATTTGATGATAGTATCTATTTTTGCTTGTATTGACATAAATATAAGAAATAAAAACCAAGTATGACAATTGGAATTGATAGTAGTTGACCCTGAGATAATAAATTAAATTTTAAGCCTACTTGAATGTCAGGCTCTCTAAAATTTTCAATAATAATTCTAGATAATCCATAATTAATTAAAAAGAAAGATGTTAAAAAACCATTTTTTACTTTAAATTTATAATAGAAAAATAAGAGTAAAATGGCTGGTATTAATCCTTCAAATACCGCTTCATATATTTGAGATATATGTCTATAAAAATCTTCATTTGGGTAACGAACACTAAAAAAAAATTCTGTTGGCTTTCCTATTAATTCTTTATTTAGAAAATTAGAAATTCTCCCTAAAAAAATTCCAAGTGGAGCAGTTATACTCAAAAGATCAGATAGCTTTAAAATAGAAATATTTTTTTTTATTGAAAATATAATAGCTGTTAAGATAATACCTATTAAAGCTCCGTGAAATGACATACCACCTTGCCAGACTTTAATTATTTCAAAAGGATTTTGAAAATAAAAATTCAAATTATAAAAAATTGCATAACCTAATCTCCCACCAATAATTACAGAAATAAACAAATAAAAAAATAAGTCCTCAAGTTTCTTTTTATCCAAACTAAATTGCTTTAAATTATTTAATGCAAAAAAATAAAAGTAAATAAATCCAAGAATATAAGATATGCTGTACCATCTAATGCTAAAACCTAACAGCTCAAAAGCTACTGGAGATAAAAAACTAGGATATTCAAACACTATAAAAACTAATAATACAACTTATGTGTCACACAAAGATAAACTTTATATAAAGTTATCAAAAATACTTTATAAATCAGTTGAAGTTGCTCAAATCTTAAGTGATTTCAAATCAGATTTTCAAAGATTAAAGAAATATTTAATCAACAGAAAAGATTAAATTTAACCAATATATGAGAATTTAGCACTATATATAGTATTTACTAAGATAAGTAATGTGATACATATTGTATATGTCGCAAAAAAACATTGATTCTAGCCCAATTTCTCTTCTCGAAGATATCTTCAATGTTAAACAGTCATCTAAAAACTATAAAAACAAGGATATTTCTCTATTAACTGAGGTCCATGAACAAAAGGTAATTAT
Source organism: uncultured Alphaproteobacteria bacterium (assembly GCA_902617515.1). Classification (GTDB taxonomy): domain Bacteria; phylum Pseudomonadota; class Alphaproteobacteria; order HIMB59; family HIMB59; genus HIMB59. The sequence goes on along the minus strand of CACMWX010000005.1, from coordinate 39,150 downwards.
GGATTTTCAATGGATTGATGATTTAAAAGTTCTCATATCATCATTTAGCATTGACAATTATGAATATAGTTTTCTGACCAATCATATGAGTAAAATTAATAATAATCTGGTTATTGGAACTCTTAAACAAAATAATAATAATAAAATTATTTATAGGCATAGTCTCCCAATTTCAGGAAAAGTAACCACAGAAGACATCAGAAGTTATTTAGAAAATATATTATCTGAATTTAATCATCTAGTTTCCGTGTTACTAAAAGGAGATAAAGTTGTCGAAAATACACAAATTTTAATTAATCAAAAAATTGTCGGCCACGCTTAAGCCAAAAGTACTCTTTATAGGTTTTGGACACCTAGCTAAATCCTTAATATCTAAAAAATTACTAAATCTTGTGAACATACACGCATTGAATTCAAAGAGCGTTATAAGAAACATTAATTTAAAAAAAAAAATATCTAATTTCAACAATGAATATAATTATATCTTTCTTCTTATTCGACCCAATACATTCCTAACCTTTGGAAATCAATTCCGGAAATATCTTTCAAAAGAAACATTGGTAATATCTTGTATGGCTGGTGTTAAATTATCAACTATTGAAAAAACCTTAAAATCAAAAAAAATTATAAGAATAATGCCTAATGTAATGGCTTTAAATAATAAATCACAAACTCATATTTATATGAAAAATAAAAATTTATTTGATAGCAAACTTAAAAAAATATTATCGACCTTTGGAACAATTATTAATGTTAGAAACGAAGATCAAATTAATTTTGCCACATCAGTTTTCGGAAGTGGACCAGCATTTATTGCATATATAATAAATATTTTTCTAAAAGCCTCAAAAAAACTTGCTAAGCCATACAATATGGATGAAAAAGATGTAATAGATTTATTCAAAAATGTATTAGAAACAAACTATTCATCTAAAATGTTAGATGATTTTGTAAGTTCAATATCTAGTAAGAAAGGAACTACACAAGCTGGTGTTAATTATATTAAATCACAAAATATAGAGAAAATAATATATATTACACTTCAAAAGGCATACAAAAGAGCCAAGGAAATAGATAGTGAGAAAAAAAACACAAAATCTCAATAAAACAAATTTAAAAAAACTTAATAACATCGCTCATTTAAAGAGCTTTTCCACTAAAATTAAATCAATTAGTGCAGAATACCAAGACCTCAACATTTTTATTAAAGATTTTGAAAATTTTATTTCTACTGAACTAAAAATTCCTGCAAAAAACCTTTCCTTACAAGACAAAATCTTTGAAGGCGTAATTAATAGATTAGATTTTCTTAACGATTACAAAAATATTACACTAAGAATTTATTTGGAGTCACAAAAAAAACCAATATATTTTTTTAATTTATCTAAAAATATTAATAATTATTTTAATTTATTTTTAAATACACATGTTGAAAAAATAATAAGTAATATTATTTACCTTTATGCTTTCAATGTCTGGATTGAGGATAATAATAGTATGGACAAAACTATGGCCTCTATAGGAAATGCATTTGATAATATTAATAAGGCAAAGTCATTCATTAGAAAAAAATGATAAGTTATTCTGACTTTGAAAAAGTTGATATAAGAGTTGGAACAGTGATTGAGGCAAAACTTAATGATAAATCAAATAAGCCTAGTATATATTTAGTAATAGACTTTGGAGATAAAATAGGTGAAAAAAAAACCTCAGCACAACTTACAAAAAACTATCTTCCAGATGAATTGATAGGTAAACAAGTAGCTGCAGTTATAAATTTCTCTCCTAAACAAATTGGTAAAATGATCTCTGAAGTACTGGTTCTAGGTTTTCCAGATGACACTAATAATCCAGTATTAGTTATGCCTTCGATGAAAATTTCAAATGGTGGTAAACTTTTTTAAATCTAAAATTGTAATAAAACTGTTACTTTTAAACCACCATAAGAGGATTTTTTGAAATTTAATTCACCATTATTTAATTTTACCAATTTTTGAACAATTGATAACCCTAAACCTGTGCCCTGATTTAATTGATCTGATCCTTTTACAAAAGGTCTAATTAGTTGTTCTTGAGATAAAGTTGTTCCTGGACCATTGTCTTCAATATTTATTTCCCATTTATTATTTAAAAAATTAGAATTTATGAAAATTTTTTCAGCAAATTTATCTGCATTATCTAATATGTTCATAATAGCTCTAGTAATTTGATTTTTTCTGATAAATATTTGATTTTCATGATTATTCAAAATTTTTAGTTTTGTATAATTTTTAGCAATATTAGAAATAAATTTGGATGTATTAATCTCATCTAAATTTTCGTTTTTTTCATTTTTAATAAAATCTAAATAATGATTTAGCATGATGTTCATTTCTGAAATATTTTGAGAAATTGAGTTTTTCAATGTTTTATTATTGATTTCCTCAATCATTAAATTAATTCTTGTTAGTGGTGTTTTTAAATCATGACTGATACCAGCTAACATATTCCTTTGATTATCCAAAGTGCTATTGATGTTGTTATGCATATTATTGAAGTCTTTTATCAAACCTCTAACTTCTGACGATCCAGTCGGTTTTAAATTTGGAGTATTAATACCCCTTCCAAAACTTCTTGTAATTATACCTAGTCTTTTTAAAGGTTGAATTTGCTTTTTTATAAATAAATATGAAATCAAAGATAAAATAATGCTTACCGCGATTGTCCAAATAAAAAATCCTCCAACAGTTTTAGTAACAACTCTTTTTTTAGGAACTAAGTAAAAATACTCTAATTTATTTTTATCATAAATTATAAAGTGGCTTTGATTTTGTAAGATTTTAAAATTTCCTGATATCTGGCTTAAAGAGCTCTTTATTCTTTTTTTAAATATCCAATTTGATAATCCCTCTGTTTTACTAAAATCAACGTTATCAGTTCTTATAATTTGTAAAGTATTCGCATAATTATTAATTGAAGGAGACTCTTTATGCATCTCTAAAATTTTAATTTCATTAGAAATAGATTGCGCACTTCTTTTTAATACTAAATCCCAGTGTAGTTCGAAAAATATTATAATTCCTATGATTTGAACCAGTACAATTGGTATTGTAATTAGATAAACTGATCTAACTAAAAGACTTTCTGAAAAATTTTTCCATTTAAACATTAAATGAAGATTTTATAACCCTTTCCGTGAACTGATCTAATTATGTCATTTAAATTACATTCTTTTTTAAGTTTTAATCTTAGTCTTGATATTTGCATATCTCCACTTCTTGATAAGAAATCAAGCCCTAATTCTGTATTTAATAAATCTCTAGTTAAATATTGATGAGAATTATTTATTAATAATTTTAATATTTTTACTTCATTACTTGAAAGACTTATTATTTTTTTCTTAAAAAGTAATTGTTCTTTTTTCAAATCAAATTCTGTTTCATTTCCAAAACTGATTAGATCAAGTGTCTGTTTGTTTGATATATTTTTTTTTATCTTAAGTAATAATTCTCTTGTATCGAATGGTTTACCTATATAGTCATCTGCTCCAAGTTCTAAGCCAATTACTCTGTCATCTACATTGCTTAATGCAGAGAGAAAAATTACAGGTGTGTTAATTCTATTTTTTATTACATTTTCATAAAAATCTAAACCTGTGCTGTCAGGTAGCATTACATCTAATATTATTAAATCAAATAAAAATAATTTTATTAATTTTTTTGCATCTTCAATGTTATTAGCTTTAGATACAACATAATCATTAGAAATTAATAATTTTTCAATAAGAGCTTGAAGTATTTCATCATCCTCTACTAAAAGTATATGTTTATCATCCATTACAATGACTCAATTATATTAATAAAACCAGACATATTTTTAGGATCTGTTTTTTTGAATATCTTTATAATTTTTTCATTAATTCTACTAGTTGTTTTTTCAATAATTGCCTCTCCGAATTTAGTTATAGATATATTTTTATTATCTAAATTTAATATATTTTTTTTATGTAAGTCTTTAATTATTAAATTTAGGTTTTGTTTTTTTAAATATACTTTATTTGCGATGTCAATTTTTTTTTTATATCCTTTTTTGATCTCTAAAATTACTATCAATTCGTTAAATGTTAAATTATTTAATTCACAGCAAGTTTGAATTTCTCTATGAAGAGACTTATAAGATCTATGTAAGCCTAAAATTATTTCTAGGATGTTTTCTTTTTTAAAATATAAAGTATCGGCAAAACTCAAATTCATTAAATGTAAATATAATTATATTGTGAATTTTAATAAATAATATTACATTATTTCGAAATATGGAAATTATCCCCTTTGATAAAAGAATTGGTTTTATCTGGTATAACGGTAAATTTGTTGAATGGCAAAATGCTACTACTCATGTATTAAATCATGGTCTTCATTATGGTAGTTGTGTTTTTGAAGGTTTAAGAGTTTATGGAGAAAAAATTTATAAATTAGAAAAACATACTGATAGATTGTTTTTTTCTGCACATAGAATGGGCATAGACGTCCCTTACTCAAAAGATGAAATAAATAATGCTCAAGAGGATATAATTAAGAAAATGAATATTAAATATGGTTATCTACGACCTGTGATTTGGAGAGGGAGTGAAATGATGGCTATCTCTGCACAAAAAAATAAGATAAACGTTGCTGTTGCTACTTGGGAATGGCCTAGTTATTTCACTAAAGAGGACAGGTTAAAAGGAATATCTCTTCAAACAGCAGTTTGGAAAAGACCTCCACCAGATTGCATACCTACTGATACTAAAGCTGCTGGTCTGTATATGATTTGTACCCTAAGTAAGCATGAAGCTGAAAAAAATGGTTTCACAGATGCATTGATGCTGGATTATAAAGGTAGAATAAGCGAGTCTACTGGCTCAAATATTTTTTTAGTAATTAATGGTGAAATTCACACTCCTGTACCTGATTGTTTTTTAGATGGAATTACGCGTCAGACTGTAATTGAAATTGCTAAAACAGAGGGTATCAAAGTTATCGAAAGAGATATATATCCTGATGAAATTAAAAATGCTGAAGAAATTTTCCTGACTGGTTCTGCTGTCGAAGTGACTCCAGTGGGAAAAATAGATAATCAAATTTTCAAAGTTGGAGATATTACAACTAAAATTTCAAGCTTGTATATGAAAGAGGTTGATCCAAATTATAAAGATAATTAATTAATAATTTCATCCCATTTTAACATTTTTTCATTATCTAAACTTTTTTGTAATACCATTTCTTTTTCATTATTATCCAATAAATGAAATTTCCAAAAAGCGACTTCTATCTTTAAGCTATCAATTATAAATTCACAAGCTTCAATAGCGTTTGCTCGATGAGATGATGCGGTAGTTACTAAGACAATTTTTTCTCCTAAATTTAATTTTCCTATTCGGTGAATTATTGAACAATTAGTTAGTTTCCACCTATTTAATGCTTTACTCCTTATTTTTTTTAGTTGAGTCAATGCTAATTCTTCATAGCACTCTAAATAAATTCCCTTAATTTTCTTTTTTGATGAACTTAAATCAGACCTAACAGTTCCTAAGAAAAAACTGTATGCACCATTTGTATCTGATGAAACAAATTTAAACTCTGCTTCTAGATCAAAAGTCTTATTAGTAATTTTGATCATTATCCACCTGTGACTGGAGGTAAAAAAGCTAATATATCACCATTACTTAAAGTTTGATTTTCATCATCTATTTCCCTCAAGTTTAAAAAAAATTTTACACTGTTATCTTCAAATATTTCTTTGAATATAGGGTCCTTTAAAATGAGATTACTTTTCAATTCTTTAAAACTTATAGTTTGATTTAATTCAATTAAGTCATGACTTTTTTTTAGTTTTACTCTTATCCAAGAAAAATATTTTAATGTGATACTCAAATATGTTTAAGACCTTTTGCTACGTAATTATATCCAGATAGCATAGTAATTATAGCAGCAAGCCATAAAGTGACTAAACCTAAATTCCAAAGAAAATCATTTAATTCAAAACCCAATCCTATTATGAGAATAGATAAACTAACCATTTGAAATGTAGTTTTATATTTAGCTAGTTTGCTTACTGGCATATCAGTATTCAGTTTAGCTAAAAATTCTCTTAAACCAGAAATTGCAATTTCTCTTAATAAAATAATTATGGCTGGAATAACATGAATGTCCGCAATTACTCTCGTGTCTATCAAAACTATGATAACAGCTGCTATTAATAGTTTATCAGCGATAGGATCAAGTAAAGTACCAAGCTTAGATGATTGATTCAAAGTTCTTGCTAAATATCCATCAAAATAATCAGATATAGATGAAATTATAAAAAGTAAGCCTGCAACAAGAACCACTTTAGAATTATCGGAGAACAGTAAATATAAAATTATGGGAATTAATATAATTCTTACAAAGGTAATAATATTTGGAATAGTATAAATTTTAGCCATTTATCTTATCCAATATAGCCTTAATATTTTTCGAATTTAATCCTTTTATTTGAGTTAGCTCATCTTTGTTAGCTTTCTTTAGATTTTGAACACTTCCAAAAAAATTAATGACCCGCATCTTTTTTATTTTCCCAATGCCAGAAATATCATCTAAAAAACTTGTTTTTAGGGAGTCGGACATCCTTTTCATGCTATTCTTTTTGGATAATTTGTGGGCCTGATCTCTCATTTTTTGGATAAAACCTTCTATTTGAGGGCTATCCTTCAAAGATAGATTTTTTTCACTCAGAGTATGATATCTGTCAAATCTAAAATCTCTTTTAAAACCTTTAGACACCCCAATTAACTTTATACTTTCACTAATACCGCTTTCATCAATAATTTCTTGGCAAATTTTCAAATAAGGTTGACCCCCGTCAATAATTATTAAATCTGGTAAAATTTTATCATCTTTGGAGAGTCGAGATTTAAACACTTTTCGCATTAAATCTGCATCACCAAACTTTTTTAAATCATAATCTTTAAATTTATATGTTCTGGAGTCTTTTATACTAAAACCCTCTTCATTAAATACTACATAGGATGCCACAGCATAATTGTTACCAAAAAAACTATTATCGTAAGCTTCAACACGTTCAATTTTGTTATTAATATTAAACCTATTTTTTATTAAAGTTAAAATTTCTTGATTATTAATAAACTTTTGTTTTTGAAGATTTACTTCTTTATCATTTCTTTTTGCGGTAAGTTTTGAAATTTTCTGAACACCATTAATTTTGCTACTTTTTATAAATACATCAATTTTATAATTATCTCTCATAATTGACTTTAATTCAAAATATCCGTTAATTTTTTTTGAAATTACTATTTTATTAGGCCTAAAGTTCTTTAAATAAAATTGTATAATTAAAGAGGTAAGGTCTATATCATCTTCAAACTTTTCAGAATAGTAAATTAAATTCCCACCAAGATATCGCCCATACCTAATGAAACCAATGTATATTGAGAAATGTTTTTTATCATCAATATGGATATAGTCATAATTTGTATCTTGAGTACTGATTTTCACTTCTTCTCTAATGATAAAATTTAAAGATTGTATACTATCTCTTAGCTCTGCTGCCTTTTCATAGTTTTGACTTTCACTAAAATAAACCATTTGTTTTTCTAATTTATCAAATATTTTTTTTTGACCTCCTTGAAAAAATTTAACTGTATCATCAACTTGATTTTTGTATTCATTTTGACTAACTTTATTTACGCATGGAGCGGTGCATTGTTTTAAGTCATAAAGTAGGCATGCCCGTTTTCTATTTTTAAACTCTAAGTCACTACAACTCCTTAACTTAAAAGATTTCTGCAAGATTTTTATGACTTTGTCTGTTTTTAACGCAGAGGTAAATGGACCAAATACTTTATCTTCATTAGAAAATTCATTCCTAAATCTTGTCAGTCTTGGAAAGTCACCTTTAGTAATTTTAATTAATGGAAAGCTTTTATCATCTTTTAAACGAATATTATATCTCGGTGAAAATTTCTTGATAAGTAAAGCCTCTAATAATAATGCATTTCTTTCAGACTCTGTTAACTCAAAATCAATATTTACTGTTTGTGAAACCATTTTTTGGAGTCTTCTTGGAAGTTTTTGTAGATTACCATAATTAGATAATCTCCTTTTGATATTAATAGCTTTTCCTATATAGATCGGGTTATCTTTTTTATTTTTAAAAAGGTAAACCCCTGAACTTTGAGGTGCATCTTTTATTCTGTTTTTAAGAATTTCAAGCCCAATCATAAGTCTATATTACAGACATTTTATAAATCACAAAAAAATTAATGAGTTTCTAATCAAAAAATAGATAGTATAAATAACTAAACTATCAATTAAAACATGGACTGGGATAAACTTAAAATTTTTCATAATGTTGCACTAGATCTTAATATCTCAGAAGCAGCTAATAAAATGAATATAAGTCATTCATCTATTAGTAGACAGATTAGCTCATTAGAGAGAGATCTGAAAGTGTCACTATTTAAAAGACATGCCAGAGGACTTACATTGACTGAACAAGGTAAAATTTTATTTAAAACAGCACATGATATATTTGGAAAGATAGCTTTAACTGAGTCTCAATTAACTTCTTCTAAAGAAAAACCTACAGGCTCACTACACATAGCTGCAACTGTTGCCTTTGGTACCACATGGCTTGCCCCAAGAATAGCAAAGTTTTCAAACTCATATCCTGACATTGATATATCTATAAGAATTGAAAATAAATATACAGACCTTTCTTTAGGTGAGGCTGATGTAGCTTTACGATTAAAAGAGCCTACACAAATGGATTTAATTCGTTTTCCTTTGTATGAGTTTCAATTTAAAATTTACTCCTCACCAGAATACATTGAAAAATTTGGTATACCGAAAAGTGTGAGTGATTTATCAAAACATACAATAATTGCTTTTGGTCATGATGTTGAGCCATCTATACCTGATGTAAACTGTATTTTGGATTTAATTCCTAAATCAAAAAAACCAAAGACCATTTATATATCTAATATGTATGGAGTTATGAGAGCTATTGGAGGAGGAGCGGGCATAGGTGCCTTACCAGAATATATGAAAATATCTAATAACAATCTTGTTCCTATTTTACCTAATGCAAATACTCCAAAGACAATCATTTATTTTACTTATCCTCCTGAATTAAAGGGTTCTAAAAAAATTGAAGCCCTCAGAGATTTTTTAGTGAGAGAAGTAAATAAAGAAAAAAAAGTTTAGTCTTTTTTTATAAACTTTTTATTACAATAGTTACACACAATTTCTTTTTTTTTACCAAATTTAAAATAAACAGCTGGATGACCTAAATCACCACTTCCACCATCGCACATTACTATATCAGTGTTTTTTGAAACATACTCGATGGGGTCTGCTATTTTGTTTTGATCGATCATAAGGAAACAAGCTCTGAGACTAAATTCGTATATTTTTTTGGGTCGTCAAGGCTTTCACCTTCCATTAGCTTTGCGTGATCATAAAGAATTTCACAGAATTTGTATTTTTGATTTTTATCTAAAGATTTTAATTTATTAACTAATTCATGATTAATATTTATTTCTAAAATTCTTTTTTCATCAGAAATATTTTGATTATTAGCGGCCATTAGTTTTTTTAAATGCATATCCATATCATTCTCATCAGCAACTAAACATGAGGCACTTGTAGTAAGTCTTTTAGAAATTTTTACATCTTTAACTTTATCTTTCAGATTGTCTTTTAAAAATCCAACGAAATCTTTGTCTTCCTTTGGCTCTTCTTTGTCTTTTTTTGACTCTTTTTTATCCTCAATATCTATTTCACCCTTAGTAATAGATGTAAATTCATAATCTTTGAATTTTATTTTCATTGGTATCCAGAATTCGTCAACTGGATCCGTTATTAACAAAACATTTATTTTTTTATTTTTAAATAGTTCCATTTGAGGGCTATTAATGAGGTTTTCCTTATTTTCACCTGATATATAATAGATTTTCTTTTTATCATTTGAAAAATCAGTTATGTATTGATTTAAAGTTATCATCTCCTCTTTCTCAGAGCAGTTAAATGTTGAAAACTCAAATATTTGATCATGAAAGTCATTAAATTCATAAAGTCCCTCTTTTACAACAGGTCCAAAATTCTTCCAAAAATCTTTAAATTCATCTGGTTTCTTTTTTTTTAATTCTAGAATTTCTTTGAGAACTCTTTTTGTAATAGCATTAGATATTTTATTAATTACGGCATTATTTTGTAAAATTTCTCTTGAAATATTTAAACTAAGATCTTCTGTGTCTACCACACCTGGTACAAATCTAAGCCAAGCTGGAATTAATGCATCTAACTTATCAGAAATAAATACTTTATTAACATATAGCTTTAACTTGTTTTTGCGATCTGGATGGTAAAGATCTTGAGGCTGAGATTTTGGTAAATATAAAAGGGCAGTATAATTTACAACTCCCTCAGCTTTAAAGTGAATAGTTGTTAAAGGCTCATCATAATAGTTTGAAACTTGATTATAAAAAGATTTGTAGTCATCTGTTTTGATTTTTGATTTATCTTTTAGCCAAATGGCTTCAGCAGAGTTTACTTGTTCTTCAATTTTATCATCTTTTTTCTTATCATTTTTATCTTCTTCTGATGTTACAAAAATGGGGAAAGGAACAAAATCAGAATATTTTTTTATTATTTCCTCTATTTTATATTTACTTAAAAACTCTTTCTCATCCTTCTTAATTGATAAAGTAATTTCAGTTCCAATTTCATTGTATTCAGTTTCCTCAATTGAAAATGTACCTTTACCATCTGAAGTCCAAAGGTAACCACTGGATGAGTCATATTTTTTTGATCTAACTACTACTTGATCTGAAACCATAAATGATGAATAGAAACCAACTCCAAATTTACCAATTTGATTGATATCTCCCTTTTTATCACCCATCTTTTTAATAAACTCTTCCGTGCCAGATTTAGCTATTGTGCCTAAATTTGATTGCATATCTTTATCATCCATGCCAATACCATTATCTTTAATTGAGATAGTTTTATTTTTTTCATTAAGATGAATTCGAATTTGGAATTTATTTGTTTTAGGAGCCTTGGAGTCAGTCTGACTAACATATCTAAGCTTTTCGCAAGCATCTGATGAATTTGATATTAATTCACGTAAAAATATTTCCTTTTCGGTATAGAGTGAATTAGCAACTATATCTAGTAGCTTTGATACTTCAGTTTCAAATTTTACAGTTTTCTTTTCCGCTTGTTGTTTAGTCATTTTTTTTTAATATCCTTATTATAAGTAATGTTTACCAATGATAATACTGAGTGTTCTACAAAAATTTCTGTCATTTCACAAAGTAAATTTGATAAATGGTTGTTAACACAATCATCTTTTACTAAAAATTGGGCTTTATCTAATAATTTCAAGGCAGAATCAGGAAGAATTCTCAAAATTCCATATGAGGACGGAAGATTGAAAGAGGTCATATTAGGAGAGGGTGCAGATAAAAACCTAGAGGCAATTAGTGCTTTTTCTGCGTCTAACATTGGTAACTATTATATTTCTACTAAATTTGCCAAATCAAAGGATTCTGAAATATACAAAGCGTGGGCTTGGGGCAACTATAAGTATCAATCTAAATCCAAAAAAAATTTATTATATGTAAAGGAACAAAAGGAATTAGAGTTTTTAACTTTTTACTCAGATTGTATTAATTTTTCAAGAGACTTGATAAATAGCCCTGCAAATAAATTAAACCCATCAACTTATTACTCAAAAATTAAAAATAATAATTTGTTTAAAAGTTTTAATTTTATTGATTATACTGAAAAAGAAATAAATTCTAATTTTCCTTTGACATGTGCTGTTGGTAAATCTTCCTCTTCAAAACCAAAAGTGATTGAAATAACAAATCAAAAACTTTCAAAAAAAGATAAACCATTGGTTATTATTGGAAAAGGCGTTACATTTGACACAGGTGGTGTAAACATAAAACCAGGTACCTCAATGAGAAATATGAAAAAAGATATGGGAGGATCTGCTATCGCTATATCATTATTTTTGTTAGCAAATTATTTTTTAAAAAAAACTAAAATTGTTTTAATTGCTCCAATCGCTGAAAATGCAATATCATCAAAATCAATGAGACCTGGTGATGTATATTCATCTGTATCAGGAAAGTCTGTGGAAATTGCCCATACAGATGCTGAGGGAAGACTTTTGTTAGCAGATGCAATAGAAAAAGCTTCTTCTTATAACCCAAGTATGATTATTGATTTTGCAACGCTTACTGGAGCAGCAAGAGTAGCTCTGGGTGAAGACCTTCCTGCTTATTTTTGTAATAATGAAACGTTTGCAAAAAAAATTGAAAATTTAAATAAAGAAAAATTGAGATGTTGGAGATTACCCTTGTACTCTCCTTACTTGTTTAAAATTAAATCTCAAGTAGCAGATCTTAGTAATGCATCTTTAGATGGTATGGCTGGTTCTATTACGGCAGCACTTTTTCTTCAAGAATTTTTAAAATCTCCCAATATACCTTGGTTTCACTTTGACACCTTTGCTTGGTCTCAAGACTCCAAAGGAGCTGCATTACAGGGATTAGATATAATGAGTGATTTTTTAAGGAAAAATTTTAATTAGTGAAGTACTTACTAATATTTTTTTTATTATTATCAGGTTGTATTACAACCGATAGGTCTTTTAACACTGCAAATATTTGCGATATTTTCAAAACAAATCCTAAATGGAAATCATATGCAGAAAAAACAAAAGAAAAATGGGGAGTTCCAGTTAGTTTGCAATTAAGCTTTATTAAACAAGAGTCCTCTTTTGAAAGAACTGCAAGGCCTCCAAGGAAAAGGGTATTGGGTTTTATACCTGGTTTAAGGCCATCAAGCGCTTATGGCTACAGTCAGGCCTTAGATGGAACATGGGAGGAGTACAAAGTTTCAACAAAAAACTTTAATGCCGATAGAAAAAATTTTAGAGATGCTAGTGATTTTATAGGTTGGTATGTTGATGGAAGTTACCGTCTGTTGAAAATTGATAAAAGTGATGTTTACAATCATTACCTTGCTTATCATGAGGGCAAGGGTGGGTATCAAAAAAAATCTTATAACAAAAAAAAATGGCTTTTAGAGGTGGCAAAAAAAGTAGAACGTCAAGCTAGAGATTATTCTAATCAAATAACAAAATGTAATTTTCATAAAAATAGTGTGTTTTAATTGTTACAAAAATCAGATCTTATAAATTATTTCTACTCCAATTTTACTGATCCTGAGTATAAAGGCATTGGAACTGAACATGAAAAATTTATCTTTTATAAAGATAATAAAAGATTTCAATTTGATGGAGAGGTAAGTATACAAAATTTATTTCAATTTTTCTTATCAAAGGGTTGGCAAAAAAAAGAATACAATAGTTTCAATCAATTAATATCTTTGTCTAAAAATGGTGCTAGCATTACTTTAGAGCCAGGGTGTCAACTAGAATTATCTGGTAAAATTTTAAAGAATGTTCATCAAACATGTACAGAGTCTTATGAACATTTAAGAGAATTAAAAGAATATGCCGAATTGAATGAATTATGCATTTTAGGACTAGGATTTGATCCAATAAGTAAATTAGAGGATTTAACTTTTATTCCAAAAGAGCGTTATAAAATAATGAGTGAATATATGCCTAAAGTTGGCTCAAGAGGATTAGATATGATGACCCGAACATGTACTGTTCAAGCAAATTTAGATTATTTTAATGAAACAGATCTAATAAAAAAATTTGTTGTTTCAAATAGAATTCAACCAATAGTTATGGGTATATTTTGTAATTCGCCCTTTCGTGAGTCGAAATATAATAATTTAGTGAGTAATCGAATTTATACATGGCAAGACACTGATGATCAAAGATGTGGAATAAAAAGATCATTTCTGAACAATAATTTTTCTATTGAGGAATATGTTGACTTTGTTTTGGAAGTAAAAAACTATTTTTTAAAGATAAATGGAAAACAATATGACACAACAGATTATACTTTTAATGAATTGTTAACTAAAAACACTGCAAATAAAGACCTTTCAAATTACAACATATCAATACAAGATTGGATAAATCATCTCTCCACGATTTTTACAGAGGTAAGATTAAAGTCATATATAGAGCTTAGAGGTGCAGACGCTGGGAAATGGGAAATGATTTGCGCTCTTCCAGCATTTTGGGTTGGCATACTTTATGATGATGAAAATCTTGAATATCTTTGGAAAGAAACTAGTTCGTGGCAAGAGAATGATATTTTAAATTTGTATCTAGAGGTTCCTTATAAAGGACTTAAAAGTAACTTTATTAATTCGCCCTTATATGAGCATGGTAAAAACCTTCTTAACCTCGCTAACAAGGGATTAGAAAAAAGAGGTTATCTAAATTCAGAAGGAAGAGATGAAAGTATTCATCTTGAAAAATTATATAATATTGTTGAAAAACAAAAAAATCCTGCAGATTTGTTAATTGAAGAGTTTAAGGATGAAAAAGATATATTATCATTATTAAATAATACCTATTATTGAATTTGCTATGAAATTTCTTTTTCAAATGGATGATCCCAAAAAAATAAATATTAACGAGGACTCTACTTATATGTTAATCAAGGAGTCTTTAAATAGAGGTATTGATTGTTATTACAATGATCCAAGATGGGTATTTAGTGAGATTAATAAAGTTAATAAAATTAAATCTAACGTTTCTAGATTAAGTTTGAAAAAAAATAATCAGCTCTCGTATCAAAGAAAGATCCTAAAAGAAATTGATTTAGAACATATGAATGCCATTTTTATTCGACAAGATCCACCCTTCGATTTAAATTATATTTCTAATACCTATTTATTAGATCAATTAAAAAATCCTTTAATTTTAAATAATTCAAAGGAGATTAGGAACTTCCCAGAAAAACATATTATGATGAATTTCCCAGAATTAACTCCCCCGACGTTAATATCATCAAACATAGAAGCCATCATAAAGTTTATAAAGAAGAATAAAGAAGTTATTATAAAACCCGCCTATGGAAATGGAGGATTAGGAATTCAAAAAATTAGCCATAATAAGACTAATCTCAATACGTTCTTAAAAAATTACATTAAAAAATTTTCGAATTGCCCAGTAATTATTCAAAGATTCCTTAAAAATTTCAAAAAAGGAGACAAAAGAATTATTCTCATAAACGGGGACATTGCTGGAGCTGTATTAAGAGTGCCTAGAACTAATAGCATAAAGGCAAATTTTCATGCAGGTGGAAGGGCAGTAGAAACCAATATCACTGACAAAGATAAGTACATTTGTAAAAAAATAAAATCATTTTTAGTGAAAAAAAAATTATTTTTTGTTGGCATTGATGTGATAGATGGCTATTTAACAGAAATAAATATTACATCTCCTACTGGGATTCAAGAAATCAATAGATTAAATAAAAGTAAGATTGAAAAAGATATTATTGATTTTGTTTTAAGATCACTGAAATAAATTTTCAAAAAGCTTATTTATATTTTTTTGAATTAAATCTTCTATAGGTTTTTTTACAGTCCCATCAGGAATGACTCTTTCATAGGAATAATTTCCATTTTTATATTTTATAACAAAATCCTCGTTGTCAATAATATCAAAAATTGTAATTTTAAAATTATTCAAAGCTAATTCTAATTCCGCCTCTAAAGTCTCACCGTCTGGTGATGTTAAAATTAAGTTTTTAATTTTCAATTCATTCAAATTATTATTTGAAATTTGTCCAGAAATAGAACTACTTTGATTAATGAAAGAATTTGCTAATGTGTTTAATAATTCATTAATTTGTTCAAAATCTTCAATGTCTTGAGATAGAGATTGAATAAATAAAACCAGTGCAAATTCCTCTTCAGTAATATTAACGTTAATATCACCATCTATGTTTCCAGATATATTTTTAATATTTTTAAGATTAACGGGTTCAGAAACATCTAAAGACAGATTAATTTTTCCTTTAATACGAGATGTATTTAAAAATAAACGATCAAAATTAGATAAATTTAAATCATTTAATTTGACTGTACCAGTAAACATCTGATTTTTAATTGATCCAGAAATATTTGAAATTTTATCTTTATTTATTAGATCTAAATTTTCTATCAAAAATAGATCATTGACTGGATCAGCGTATAAGTTTGACTCTAAATAATCAAAGTCAACAAGATCTACAATATTCGTAAAATCTTCTTCAGTTAATTCAGAGATGATATTTAATAGTTCTGTTTTATTTAAATTTTCAATTCCAATATTCAAAGAGGCATTATTAAAGTTATTAAGATCTAAATTACCGTCAATCAATAAATTCGAACCTTCCAAATTAATAAATTGAAGATCTTCAATAGCAAAATTTGAGCCATTTATAAGGCCTCTCGCGTTGATATGTTCCGTATTTAATGTTTTTAATAATTTAATTAATGAGTCAGATGGAATTAACTCAAATTGTCTAAACCGGTTTAATTGAATATCTAATTGTAGGCTATTGATATCATCAAGCCCATAAGTGCCGCTAATTTGAATAATATTTTCATCCTTATTAGTTATATTTATTTGATCAATTGTAAAAATATTATTTGCGAAATTGCTGGATAATTCAATTTCATCAAATTCAAATTGCTTTACTAATTTCGAATAAGGTAAAAATTCTAGTAATACTGATAAGTCATCTTTGGAACTAGAGTTAAGACTAGCATTAAAGTTTGCATTATAAAAATCAAGATTTTCAATAGTTCCGTTTAAATCTAAGTTTGTTCCTTGATCAGAGACATACAAGATTTTATTTATAGTTAAATTATTTGAATTGTAGTTTAAATCAAAAGTTTCAATTATTCCTTGAGGAATTTCTATAATTTCATTGAAAATATTTATATTGCTAATCATTTGAAATAAATTATCTGAAGAGATATTTTGACCTCTGATAGATAAATCAGAACTAATGAAATTGCTTAAATTGATATTCCCCTCAATATTAATTTGTGATTTGTCTGCTAAAGTAATAACTAGGTTTTCAATATTTAAATTTTCTTTTACATATTCACCTTTTATGTCAAGACTTTGAAAATTTATTTTTTTTAAAGCCTCCTGGTAATTTTCCCCTAAAAGTAATACTAGTTCATCTATTTCCAGATTTTCTATGGAAAAATCAATTTTATTTATTTCTGAGTCAGTTGTATAAATATCAAAATATAAATCAGAGCCTTTATATTTAAATTTATTTGATATTATTCTTGTATTATTGCCCTCGTTAGAGATCTTTAATTTTAAATTATCGATATCACCCTCTAGTAAAATCGCATTATTAACAAAATTTGAATTTATATTTTCTATTCTTGCTTGGTTGAGTGTAATTGAAATATCATCTGCGTTAAAAATAGATCTAGAAATTTCAATATCGGAAGCTGCAAAATCAGTTTGGATTAAATAATGATTAATTTTGAAATTTGAATTATCTATAGAAAGAATTGGTTTAGGCATAATTTTTAAAGTTTGATTTGATAAACTGTTCAATGTAACAAAACCTTTAGTTTCTCTTTCGACCATTTCTTGAGATAAAATATTTATAGGCAATCTTAAAAAACTAAGTCCAAATAAAATCACTAAAATTAAAAGTATTACTATGGGTATTAGGACTTTTAATTTTTTCATTTATTCATTCTACAAATATAGGAACACAAAATAGATCATATAGGCTAATATAAAGCTAAGAGAAATTAATTTTCCAGCTAATTTTAAAGAAATAATTATAAAAAATAATAAAGAAGTCACTAAAAATAGCCATTTATCAATTTGACTAAGTAATTCATAAAAATTTATATTTCCATTGATTAGCACAGCAATAATCGTTATTCCAAATATGTTGGCTATATTTGATCCGAGAATATTTCCAATTGCCAAATTATTTTGTTTTTTCACAATTGATAAAATTGTTGCAATTACCTCAGGTAAAGAAGTACCAAAAGCAACAATTGTTATTCCAATCGTAGTTTCTGCAACACCAAATATGCTAGTTAAATCTTTTGCATAAACAATAAAATACTTAGAACTAAAAAATAAAGCTATAAATGCTAATATTATTTTTAAAATAATAAAAAAAGATGAAGAATGTTTTATCTCGGATATTGTGTTAGTTTCATCAATTGGTTTTTTTAATTCAAAATAAATAAAAAAACAAAGTAATCCAAAAAGTAAAACACCGTACATGTAGCCAATATTAAAATTAAATATTATGAAAATAAAAAAAATGATTGAGAAAATTAAAAAAAATAAAAAAGTGCTTTTATCCCTTTTATCAATTACTAACCTAGTAATGGGATATAACATGATGCCCCCTACCAATAAAATATTTGCAATATTACTCCCAACAAGATTACCTGCTACTATTCCCACAGAATTTAACTTTAATGCTTGAAATGTTGCTGCAAACTCAGGGAGGGAAGTGCCTATAGCTATAATAAATATTCCAACAAGGATTGGCCTAATTTTATAAACGTGTGAGACTAATATTGAATTTTTTATTGCAAAATCACACGACCATATTAATAGAGCAAGACTTATTAATACTCCTAATAAACTCTCAATCAATTCACACCCATTTGATCTTTTTTAAGTTTCCTTATCTCATCTCTGAACATTGCAGCTTTTTCAAAATCTAAATTTTCAGCTGCAGATAACATTTTTTTCTCTAATTTTTGAACATGTTTTTCAAATTTATTAGGACTCAATTTATCAATTTCAGATGTACCCACAGTATAGCTATCTTTTTCATAGATGCTCTCGATAATTTCACCAATATTTCTTTTCACTGATTGAGGGGTAATGTTATTTTTCTTATTAAATTCAATTTGTTTATTTTTTCTGTATTTTGTTTCCTCAAGAGCTGCTTTAATACTTTTAGTTAATACATCTGCATATAAAATCACTTTTCCATCTATATTTCTGGCTGCACGACCTATAGTTTGGACCAAACTAGTTTTTGACCTTAAATAACCCTCTTTGTCAGCGTCAAGAATGGCGACTAAACCACATTCAGGAATATCTAGTCCTTCTCTGAGTAAATTAATACCAATTAAAATATCAATCTCCCCAATTCTTAAAGAACGAATAAGTTTTATTCTATCAATAGTCTCAACATCAGAGTGCATATATTCAGCCTTTAAATTATGTTCTTTTAAGTAATTGGTTAAGTCCTCGGCATTTTTTTTTGTAAGAGTTGTAATCAATACTCTATTTTTATTATTGAGTGTTATTTTAATTTCACCCATCAAATCTTCCACTTGATTGACAGTTGTTTTGATCACACACTCAGGATCAATTAGACCTGTGGGTCGTATGATTTGCTCAACATACTCATTTTCGACTTCATTCAATTCCCATGGGCCAGGAGTTGCAGATAAAAAAATAGTGGGGGGACGCATCATATTCCATTCTTCAAAAGTTAAAGGTCGATTATCCAATGCAGATGGAAGTCTAAATCCATAATCTGATAAAGTTTTTTTTCTAGATCGGTCACCTTTATACATTCCATTTATTTGAGGCACGGATACATGAGACTCATCAATTATAAGAAGCGAGTTTTCTGGAATAAACTCGTATAGAGTTGGTGGTGCTTCTCCAGGTTGTCTTCCACTTAAATATCTCGAATAATTCTCAATTCCTGAACATGTTCCCGTTGCCTGTATCATTTCCAAATCAAAATTAGTTCTCTCTTTTAATCTTTGAAATTCAAGCAACTTTTTTTCCTTATCAAACTCTTCTAGTCTTATTTTTAAATCTTTCTTAATTTCTTTAATAGCGTTCTCTAATCGTGGTTTTGGAGTAATGTAATGACTATTTGCAAAGATTTTAACTTCTTCGAAGCTTTGAATGAATTCACCTGTGAGAGGATCAAACTCTTTAATATCTTCCACCTCGTCTCCAAAAAAACTTATCCTCCAAGCTATATCCTCTAAATGCGCAGGAAAAACATCAACCCGATCTCCAGTTACTCGAAACATACCTCTTCTAAAATCAATATTATTTCTTTTATACTGTAACTCTACTAATTCTCTCAGGAACTCCATTAAATTAATGTTCTGTCCTTTTTTTATTTCTAAAGTCATTTTAGAGTAAGAGTCAACGGACCCGATGCCGTATATACATGAAACACTTGCTACAATAATTACATCTTCTCTTTCTACTAATGATCTAGTTGCTGAATGTCTAAAACGATCTATTTGCTCATTTATAGAGGACTCCTTTTCTATGAATGTATCTGATCGAGGTACATAAGCTTCTGGTTGATAATAATCATAATAACTCACAAAATACTCAACTGCATTTTTAGGAAACAATACTTTTAACTCCTCATATAATTGAGCAGCCAAGGTCTTATTTGGAGCCATAATCAATGTTGGTCTGTTATATTTTTCAATAACATTTGCAATTGTAAATGTTTTTCCAGAGCCGGTTACACCCAATAATACTTGGCTTTGTTTCCTTTTTTCTAAACCATCAATCAATTTTTTAATTGCTTGAGGCTGATCTCCTTTAGGTTTATTTTCACTTACTATTTTAAATGGCATACTTGTAGAAATTTATAAATAAGTTTATAGATAACTAAATAAAAAAAATGATTTCAAATAGAGTAAATAACATAAAACCATCATTAACAATAGCTACCAATATGAAGGCCCAGGAACTGAAAAGAGCAGGTAAGGATGTGATTGTTTTAGCAGCTGGAGAACCAGATTTTGATACACCTGATCACATTAAAAGCGCAGCTATTGAGGCTATAAATATGGGTTTTACTAAGTATGTACCAGGTAAAGGAACACCAGACCTGCAAGTCGCAATTCAAAAAAAATTTCAAAGAGATAATAACTTAGATTATGAACTTGGTAATATTACAGTTGGAGTTGGTGGAAAGCATATAATTTATAATGCTTTCTCAGCAACTATTAATCAAGGTGATGAAGTTATAATCCCTGCTCCATATTGGGTGAGTTACCCCGATATTGTAATTTTAAATGATGGAAAACCCATTATAGTTGAGTGTGGTGAGCAAAATGGTTTTAAAATCACACCTGAGGATTTGGAGAAAAATATATCTTCAAAAACAAAATGGCTTATGCTAAACAGCCCAAGTAATCCGACTGGATCTATGTATACCAAAGAGGAATTGGTAGCTATAGGAGATGTTCTTAAAAGTTATAAAAATATTTTTATTTTATCAGATGATATTTATGAAAAGATCGTTTACGACACAAATGAGTTCAAAACAATAGCTGAAGTTTGCCCATTTTTAAAAGAAAGAACGTTAACGATGAATGGATTATCCAAGTCTTATTGTATGACAGGCTGGAGAGTAGGCTACGCAGCAGGTCCAGTTAGTCTCATCAATGCAATGAACAAAGTTCAATCACAAAATGTATCTTCAACAGCATCAATATCAATGGCGGCTTCTGTTGAGGCATTAAATGGAGATCAAAGTTTTATCATATCAAACAATGAATCTTTTCTTAGAAGGCGTAATTTAGTTGTAAAACATTTAAATGAAACACCTGGATTGTCTTGCAGAACTCCAGAGGGTGCTTTTTATGTTTTTGCTTCATGTAAAGGAGTTTTAGGTAAGACAACGGAATCTGGTAAAAAACTCTCAACTGATGGTGACTTTATGGATTATCTTCTTGAAGAGGTTGGTGTTGCAGGTGTACAAGGTTCTGCATTTGGGCTAGAGGGTTTCTTTCGAATATCTTATGCAACCTCAGACTCAATATTAGAGGATGCCTGCCAAAGAATTAAAACTGCTTGTTCTAAATTAAGTTAATTTACTATTAGAAATAATTTTAGCTATTCGAAGAATATTTGTATTTCCAACTTTTCCAAAAGGCACTCCAGCTGTGATTATTATTTTTTCACCATGTTTTAGAATTTTTCTTACCTTTGCTATTTTACATGCACGGTCAACCATCTCAGTTGATGATGAAATTTCATCTACAACATCCATAAAAGTACCCCAAGTTAAAGCATTTTGACGAGCAACTTTTTTTTTAGTTGTTAATCCTATTAAGGTCACATCAGGCCTCATCCTTGCGACTCTTAAAACAGATCTTCCTGATTGAGAAAATGTTGCAATACAATTACACTCAGCAATGGTGGCTACTTCAAGTGCCGCAGTAGCTATAGCCTCTGTTGATGTTTTTACCATATTCAAATTATAATTTTGAATATTAGCTAAATATTTAGGATCACTTTCAACGCGTTTAATAATTTTATTCATCATTTCCACAGACTCTTTGGGATAATTACCAGCAGCTGACTCTGCAGATAACATTACAGCGTCTACTCCTTGAAATACTGCTGTAGCGACATCAGAGGCCTCAGCCCTTGTTGGAGTAGGTGAGTCAATCATACTCTCAAGCATTTGGGTTGCAACAATACATGGCTTTCCATATTTCCTGCAAGCAGCGACCATTGTTCTTTGATGAATTGGCACATCTTCAGGGTTGGTTTCAACACCCAGATCTCCTCTAGCAACCATTATTCCATCAGAATTTTCAGTTATCGACTCAATTTCTTTCATAGCAGAGGGTTTTTCCACTTTAACCATCACTTTAAATTTTGCAGGAATAAGTTTTTTTGCTGTTAATAAATCTTTTGTAGTTTGAATAAATGAAAGAGCTATCCAATCAACATCAAGTTTAATAGCTAGCTCTAAATCTTTTTTATCTTTTGGAGTAATTATTTTTAAATCAAGTTTTGTATCTGGAATATTCAATCCTTTGTTATTAGAAATTTCTCCACCATCTGTAACAACACATTTAATTGCAGATGCAGATTTTGATTTTACTTTTAACCTTACCTTACCATCATTCACTAACAGCCTTTGTCCGATTGCTATAGATTTGAAAATTTCTTTGTGAGGCAAGTAGACTCTAGAACTGTCACCGTCTTTTTTATTTTGATCAAAAGTAAATATTTGGTTTTTTTTTAGTTGTTCTTTGATATTTAGAAATCTACCAACTCTGAATTTGGGACCCTGTAAGTCACCTAAAATACAAATATAACGATCATGTTTTTTCTCTAAATTTCTGATAATTTTAACTTTTTTTCTGTGATCCTCATGGTCACCATGACTAAAATTAAGACGAAATACGTCAGCACCAGATAAAAATAATTTCTCAATAGCTTTTTCAGTCTCACAGGCTGGTCCTAAAGTTGCAACAATTTTGGCTTTACGGTTTCTAAGTCTCATTTGATTTGTTTAGAAATTAATAAATAACATGATATTAGTAAATTACCATGAGTAAAATATCAAAAGAACAAGAGTACAAAATTAAAGCTAACGTATTTGATCATCTAATTAATCATTTAAGAGATAGGTCTGACGTACAAAATATTGACCTGATGAATCTGAGTGGATTTTGCAGAAATTGTTTATCAAAATGGTATGTAAAATATGCAAAAGAGGAAAACTATGATCTAGACTATGAGGAATCAAGAAAGATTATTTATGGA
The DNA here is from genome assembly GCA_902617515.1 of uncultured Alphaproteobacteria bacterium. Taxonomy (GTDB): domain Bacteria; phylum Pseudomonadota; class Alphaproteobacteria; order HIMB59; family HIMB59; genus HIMB59. Next base: position 15,627 of record CACMWX010000005.1, on the reverse strand, counting down.
ATGGCTTATTCTGAATGGAAAAGTAAATATCAATCAGAGGCAACAAAAGAACAAATAAAACAATTTAAAAAAAAATAGTTTAGATGACCGAGAAATTGCCGAATTGGAATTTAGGAGATTTTTACTCTTCTATAAAAGACAAAGGAATTGATCTTGATCTCGAAAAATATAGAAATTTTTCTAAATCTTTCAACAAAAAATATAAAGGTCAATTAGTTAATCAAGCTCAAAATCTCGAAAGCATTATAAAAGAGTATGAAGACGGTAATGAACTTGGTGACAAGATTGGAAATTTTGCTTTTTTGATATACGCAACAAATATGAACAACCAAGAGACGGTTCAATTCTATCAAGGTATAAATGAAAAACTTACAGAGATATCATCAAACTTGATTTTTTTTACAAACGAAATAAATGCTACAAATGACCCAGAATTTGAAAAATTTTTATCAAATGCTGGCAAATATAAAAATTGGTTAATTAACATTCGTAGATATAAACAACATCAACTTGATGAAAAAAGTGAAATGATTTTCCTTGATAAGAATTTAACCTCTAACTCTTCATGGGTGAGATTCTTTGAAGAACAAATAAATGATTTAAAATTTAAAATCGATGATAAAGATTTAAATAGTTCAGAAGCTTTAAATTTATTATCTGATCATAAAGCAACTACCAGAAAAAAAGCAGCAAAAAGTATTGAAGATGTTTTTAAATCGAATGTAAAAACTTTTTCTTTTATAACAAACACTCTTGCAAAAGATAAAATTACTAATGATAAGTGGAGAAAATACAAATTTCCAACAGACTCAAGAAATTTAGCGAATAATGTTGAAAATGAAGTTGTTGACGCACTAACTGAGAGTGTTACTTCAAACTACAAGAATATTTCACATCGTTACTATAAAATTAAGGCCAAACTTTTTAATCAAGAAAAACTAAATTATTGGGATAGAAACGCGCCTTATCCTGACTCACCAAATAAAAAGATAAATTGGTCTGAGGCAAAAGATATTGTAATCCGCTCATATGCTAACTTTGATGAGAGTTTTAAAGATATCGTATTATTATTTTTTAATAACAGTTGGATTGATGCTGAGTTGAAATCTGGTAAATCTCCAGGAGCATTTGCAGCTTCTACAATCCCTTCAATTCACCCTTATATTTTGACAAACTTCCATGGTAAGACCAGAGATGTAATGACATTAGCTCATGAACTCGGACATGGATGTCACCAATATTTGTCTGCTAAACAAGGTTTGTTGTTATCCAGCACCCCACTTACTCTGGCAGAGACAGCAAGTGTTTTCGGAGAGATGATGACTTTTCGAACACTACTTGAAGATAGTGATAAGAGTACCAGAAAATATCTTTTAGCATCAAAAATAGAAGACATGATTAACACTGTTATCAGGCAAATATCATTTTTTGAATTTGAAAAGTTGGTTCATAATGAGAGAAAAAAAGAAGAATTATCATCTGATCAACTTTGTGATTTTTGGATGAAAACACAATCAGAAAGTCTTGGGCCTAATATTGAATTAACAGATGGATATAGATATTTTTGGACATACATACCTCATTTTATTCATACCCCTTTTTATGTATATGCATATGCTTTTGGAGATTGTTTAGTAAATATTTTGATTCAACTTTATGATGAGGGCCTACCAAACTTTAAGGAAAGTTACATTAATCTTTTAAAAAGCGGTGGTTCTAAACATTATAGTGAAGTTTTAAAACCATTTAATGTAGATCTCAAACAAAAAAATAGTTGGGAAAAAGGCCTCTCAATGATTTCAGGTCTGATAGATGAGTTTGAAAAAAGTATTTAGCTTAAAATGAAAGAAGAAAATAATTTAGTTTCAAGAGTAAAAAGGTACTCAAAAGTCACAACTTCCATGACTTCTTTAGCTACGAAATTTGCTGGAAAAAAATATTTAAATTTTGATTTGAGCGATCAAAAATATGCGGCTCAAATTACAGAGATCTTAGGTAATTTAAAAGGACCTTTGATGAAAGTGGCACAACTAAGCGCTACTATACCTGATTTACTGCCTGAGGAATATGCAAGAAAATTAGCTGAATTACAGTCAAATGCACCTCCGATGTCTTGGGTGTTTGTAAAAAGAAGAATGAAAGCTGAATTAGGTGAAAATTGGCAAAATAATTTTAAAGAATTCAATCAAGAAGCAAGTTTTGCTGCCTCTTTAGGTCAGGTTCACAAGGCCAAATTGAAAACCAATGATTATGTTGCGTGTAAGCTCCAATACCCTGATATGTCTTCAGCTGTAGAGGCTGACTTAAACCAATTAAAAATAATATTTAAAATTTACTCTAGTTATAATAAATCAATACAAATTAGAGAGATCTATAAAGAAATAGAAGCAAGACTAAAAGAAGAATTAAATTATAGTTTAGAAAACAAACATTTAAAAATTTTTAAATTTATTCATAAAAATAACTCTTATATCAAAATTCCAAATGTTTACGAAAAAATATCTACAAACAGGCTTTTAGTTATGGAATTCCTTAACGGTAAAAAATTAATTGAATATAAAAATGCACCACAAAAAACTAGAAATGAATTAGCAAAAAAATTATTTATGGCATGGTACTTACCTTTTTATAAATACGGTATAATTCATGGAGATCCACACTTAGGTAATTACTCAGTAGATAATAAAAATAATATTAATCTATTTGATTATGGTTGTGTCAGAATTTTTCCACCTAAGTTTGTAAAGGGCGTAATTGACCTTTATTTTGCTCTAAAAGAAAAAGACAACAAAAAGATAAAAACTGCTTATCAAGTATGGGGGTTTAAAGACATTGATGATAAATTAATGAATGTTTTAAATAAATGGGCTTTATTCTTGTATGATCCAATTTTAAAAAATGAGGTTCGAAAAATACAAGACTCAGATAGTGGTATTTACGGAGCTAAAATAGCAAGCGAAGTCCATAAAGAGCTCAAAAAATATGGAGGAGTTAAACCTCCTAGAGAGTTTGTATTTATGGATCGAGCAGCGGTTGGTTTAGGATCAATTTTTATTCATTTGAAAGCTGAAATAAATTGGTACAAGCTTTTTCATGACTTAATTAAAGATTTTTCAGTTAAAAATGTTGAAACCAATCAAAAAAAAGCATTTAAATTTGCCGGTTTATGATGACTTTCAACAAATTTTTAATAAATTTTATAAATCTTAGACTTAACAAATTAGATTTATCTGATATACAACATACCTTCTAAAAGGAACAAGCTAATGATAATAGGCGCAGTTAAAGAAAAAAAAAAGTTTGAGAATAGAGTTTCTATTTCTCCTGATGATGTAAAAAACTATGTAAAAGCTGGTCACCAAGTATTTATTGAAAAGGGGGCAGGTTCACTTTCAGGTTTTAATGATAAATCGTATAAAGAGTCTGGAGCGACTCTATCCACCTCAAAAGAAGTTTTTAAGAATTCTGATATTATTTTAAAAATAAATTGCCCAACCCCAGACGAGTCTAAACTATTAAAAAATAATTCTATGGTTATTTCTCAAATCAGTATACAGAACAACCAAGACAGTATTAAAATTTTAAACTCTAAAAAAATATCAGCTTTTGCTTTAGAATTAGTCCCAAGAATTACTCGAGCTCAAGATATGGATATTTTGTCCTCTCAAGCAAATTTAGCAGGATATCATGCGGTTATAGATGCTGCTCAAGAATTTAACAGAGTATTACCATTATTTATGACGGCTGCTGGTAAAGTTACTCCGGCAAATGTTTTAGTCATAGGTGCAGGTGTTGCAGGTTTACAAGCTATAGCAACTGCTAAAAGATTAGGTGCTATTGTTTTTGCTACAGACGTAAGAATAGCATCAAAAGAGCAAGTTGAGAGTCTTGGTGGTAAATTTGTTATGGTTGAAGATGAGGAGTCTAAGAATGCTGAAACGAAGGGTGGTTATGCAAAAGAAATGAGTGCAGAGTACCAAAAAAAACAAGAGGCTTTATTGGCCGAAACTCTAAAGACAATGGATATTGTAATATGTACTGCTCAAATACCAGGAAGAAAAGCACCTTTAATTTTGAAAAAAGAAATGTTAGAGAACATGCAAAATGGTTCAGTTATTGTTGATCTAGCTGTAGAATCAGGAGGGAACTGCGAATTTAGCCAAGTTGGAAAAGTCGTTTCCAAAAATGGTCTTAAGATTGTAGGTCACGCCAACGTTCCTGGCAGAGTAGCAAATAATGCCTCAAGCCTTTTTTCAAAAAATATTTCTAACTTTTTAAAATTAATGAACTTTGAAGATAAGAAAAAATCTATGATTAATAAAAGTGATGAAATTATCAAAGCTACAATGATTTGCTCAGCTGGAAAGATTTTAATAAAATAAAAAGGAGTTACTATGTCAGAAATTTCAAATCAATTAGAAAGTTTATCATACAAGGCACAACAAATTGCAAATGAAGCAAGCCAGTTAGCATCTAGTGTGGCCGAAACATCTGGGGGCCATAGTGACTTTATTATTTTTGGTATAACTGTTTTGGTATTGGCTTGTTTTGTAGGTTATTATGTAGTTTGGTCGGTTACTCCAGCTCTACACAGTCCTTTGATGGGTGTCACAAACGCCATTTCGTCCGTAATTATTGTTGGAGCTTTATTGGCCGCAGGACCTGTTGATAGTAACATTTCTAAATATTTTGGTTTAGTTGCTGTAACTCTTGCTGCCGTTAACATATTTGGGGGGTTTGTTGTAACAAATCGAATGCTCTCCATGTTTAAAAAGAAACAATAGGTAAAAAATGTCAACTTTAACAACTGCAGCATATTTAGTTTCATCGGTTTTATTTATACTTTCTCTAAGAGGGTTATCACATCCCTCCACTGCAAGGAGAGGAAATTTTTTAGGAATTTTAGGGATGACTATAGCCATAGTCACAACACTGTCTAATCCTGGTGTACTTAGCTATAAAGAAATTGGAATAGCTTTTTTAGTAGGTGGTTTGATTGGAACATCAATTGCAGTTAAAATTCAAATGACTGCATTACCACAATTAGTTGCTGCTTTCCATAGCTTGGTAGGATTAGCCGCTGTGTTTGTTGCTGCATCTGCATATTACAATCCTAGCGCCTTTAATATAGGCGCCGTTGGATCTATTCCGATGGGAAGTTTAATAGAAATGTCAATTGGAACAGCAATAGGTGCTGTGACTTTTACAGGATCTATTATAGCTTTTGGAAAACTCCAAGGTTTTGTCTCAGGAAATCCTTTAGTTTTCAAAGGTCAACATTTTATTAATTTACTTTTGGGTTTAGGAATTATTGCTTTAATTGTTAAGTTTTGCATCGATCAAAACCAAGAATTATTTTGGCTTATCGTTTTTGCCTCATTTGTTATCGGGGTACTTTTAATTGTTCCAATTGGAGGAGCAGATATGCCAGTTATTGTATCAATGTTAAACTCATATTCTGGATGGGCCGCTGCTGGAATTGGTTTCACTCTATCCAATAACTTATTGATTATAACCGGCGCTCTTGTTGGGTCGTCAGGAGCTATATTGAGTTATATAATGTGTAAGGGAATGAATAGATCTTTCTTAAACGTTTTACTTGGAGGATTTGGTGGTGAACAAGCAGCTAGTGCTGGCGGAGTAAAAGATGATCGTCAAGCAAAACAAGGCAACGCTGCTGATGCTGCTTTTATGATGAAAAATAGCAAAACAATAATTATTGTTCCTGGTTACGGAATGGCTGTTGCTCAAGCACAACACGCACTTAGAGAGATGGGTGATTTACTCAAAGCAGCAGGTGCAGAAGTAAGATATGCAATCCATCCTGTAGCTGGAAGAATGCCGGGACACATGAACGTGTTACTTGCAGAAGCAAATGTTCCTTATGATGAAGTTCTAGAACTTGATGAAATTAACAGAGATTTCTCTGAGACTGATGTTGCTTTTGTGATTGGTGCTAATGATGTAACTAACCCAGCTGCAAAAACTGATAAGACGAGTGCCATTTATGGTATGCCTATTTTAGATGTGGAAAATGCTGGTCAAGTATTTTTCGTTAAAAGGGGTATGGCTAGTGGATATGCAGGTGTTCAAAATGAATTATTTTTCAGAGACAATACCTTAATGCTATTTGGAGATGCTAAGAAAGTTTGTGAAGATATAATTAAAGGGCTAGAGAACTAGTCGAATTTCTTCTTACGCATAAGTTTTTTAAATCTTTTAATTGATTCGGCTTTTTCGCGAAGCTTTCTCTCTGATGGTTTTTCATAATTTTTTCTTAACTTCAATTCTTTGAAAATACCTTCTCTTAAAAGCTTTTTTTTGAGTACGCGTATAGCAGCCTCAACATTATTATCTCTGACTTGAACTTCTATTGCCAATCTAGTAACCTCATAAAGGCGTAATTTATATATAAATATGAAGTCAAAGCAAGAAAAATTAGCTAACTTATTTATTAACGAAGTACCTAAATTTGGTTGGTCTAGAGAAACTCTATTACAATGTGCAAAAAAGCAAAGAATTTCAACATCTGTTCTAGCAAAATTATTTCCATCTTTTGAATATGATGTCTTAAAATTCATAATTGCTCAAAATAACATTCAAGTTGAGAAGAATTACAACTCCTTCAACAACTCACGATTGAAAACTAGAGATAAAATTAAAACTATCATGGAGTTAAAATTTGAAAATAACAGTCATCTCAAAAAAGCATTGCCTGAAATGTTAAAATTTCTTTTGAGACCTGGTAACATATTAATGTCCATTAAAATGCTTCATGAAAATAGTGACTTTATATGGAGTTTATCAGGTGATAAATCGAATGATTTTAGTTACTACTCAAAGCGAGGTTTGCTTTCAATGATTTATCTTGCCACATTAATTTATTGGCTTAACGACAAGTCAGAAAAAGACATTGCTACCAAAAACTTTATTAGCAAATCAGTTGATGGAATAGTTGATGGGGTTTCAAGACTCAAACAATTAAGCATATTAAAGAATTTAGCTGAAAACTTCATGTCAAGATACGCATCAAAAAGAACATCTTAAACTAATAAATTTTCTTCATCTAATATTTTAATTCATTATAATAGTTTTTATAACTTAGGAGGATTGATGAATTTGCAGAAAACTATAACGCCTATTGATAATTCTATCTACCTAGAGAGAGAATTAGCCTCAAATAGTAAAATTAATTCAGTCATAGATAAAGCATCAACAAGTTTTGAAATTTGGAAAAACACATCTCTTGATGACCGAATTAAAATTGTAAATAAATTTATAGATAACTTAATCGATCTCAAAGATGAAATATCAAAGGAAATTTGTTGGCAAATTGGAAGGCCCATATCTCAATGTGCAGGAGAATTAAGAGGCTTTGAAGAGCGCTCTAGACACATGGTAAATATTGCCAAAGACTCATTACAAAATCTTCCAGCTACTCAAAACGAAGAATTTGACAACTATATATACAAAACACCTCTTGGGGTGATTTTTGTAATGGCCCCATGGAATTATCCGATTATTACTGCAACTAACACAATTGTTCCTGCTATAATTTCAGGTAATAGTTTAATTTTAAAACATTCATCTCAAACACCAAGATGTGCAGAACTAATTTTTCAAGCTTTTGAAAATACGGGGATACCTGAAGGTGTTTTCCAATTTATTCATACTGATCATAAAGCTTGTGAAAAAATAATCTCTGACTCAAGAATAGCTCACGTTGTTTTTACTGGCTCTGTAAGAGGAGGCCAGGAGGTAAAAAAATATATAGGAACACGATTTATTAATGCTGGTCTAGAATTAGGAGGGAAAGATCCTGCCTACGTTAGAGCAGATGCTGATTTAAAACACGCAATTGAAAACCTTGCAGACGGTGCACTATTTAATTCTGGTCAATCTTGTTGTGGTATAGAAAGAATTTATGTAGATAAAAAAATTTATAAAGAATTTATAGATGGCTTCAAAAGCATTACTGAAAATTATAATTTAAACGATCCCTCGAAACCTGACACAAATTTAGGCCCTGTAGTAAGACAATCAGCAGCTAATTTTATTAGAGCTCAAATAAATGAAGCGGAGAGCAACGGAGCAAAACGTCTTATTGATGAGAGTAAATTTACAATATCCAAAGAAGATAATTGTTATGTTAGCCCTCAAGTAATGGTTGATGTCAATCATGATATGAGATTCATGATGGAGGAAACTTTTGGTCCTGCTGTTGGAATTATGCCCGTAGATGATGATAAAGAAGCAAAAAATTTGATGAATGATAGCCCTTATGGACTAACTGCATCTATTTGGACAAAAGATTTGGAGTTTGCTAAAGAATTTGGAAAAAATGTTCAAACAGGAACTTTCTTCATGAATAGATGTGATTACTTAGATCCGGCACTTGCATGGACTGGCGTAAAAGACACTGGTATCGGTTGCTCACTTTCAGTATTAGCATTTGATCAATTTACAAGACCACAGAGTTTTCACATGCGCAAAGTAGTTTAGAGCGTTGGGCTACATAGTTATTAATAAAATGTTAAAATATTTCATTATTTAGTTTTCGATTATGAGCATTACTTTTAAAGAATTAGAAAAAAAAATAAAATCAAAAGAGATTGATACTGTTTTAGTATCTCTATCCGATATGCAAGGTCGACTAGTGGGAAAAAGAGTAACAGGTAAGGCTTTTTTAGACTATGTTCACAAAGAAACACATTTTTGTGACTATCTTTATACGGTTGATATGGATATGTATACAGTTCCCGGATTTAAATCATCCTCTTGGGAGACTGGGTACGGAGATATGACTGTTAAGCCTGACCAAAGAACCATCAAAGTTTTACCATGGTTAGAGAGAACAGCTTTAGTTCTCGGCGATGCTTTTCAACATGATGGAAAGACTCCTGTTTCGCATTCCACAAGACAAGTTTTAAGAGAGGCAATTATAAAAGCAAATAAAATGGGATTTGAGCCGATGTTAGGTTCAGAATTAGAATTCTTTCTTTTCAAACAAACTTATGAAGATATACATTCTAGTTATTATAAAAATTTAAAAGAAACATCGTGGTATATAGAAGATTATATGATATTTCAAACTTCAAAAGAGGAGCCTTTTAACCAAGAGTTAAGAAATAGTTTATTAGACTCCGGTATATATGTTGAGTGCACTAAAGGGGAAGCCTCTCCTGGCCAACAAGAAATTAATGTAGTTTTTACTGATGCTCTTAGTATGGCAGATAATCATATTTTAATTAAAAATGCTGCAAAAGAGATTGCTTTTAAACATAATCGTGCTGTTAGTTTTATGGCAAAATACAAACAAGATTTCTGCGGAAGTTCCTGCCATATTCATAATTCTTTATTCGATAAAAAAACAAAAAAAAATATCTTCTCTGATACTAAAGACAAATATGGTATGTCTAAAATTTTTAAAAGCTATGTAGCTGGACAAATTTTATTTTTGAGAGATTTATCAATTTTTTTAGCTCCAAACGTAAATTCTTATAAAAGATTCCAAGAGTCCTCCTTTGCTCCTACTTCTGCCGCCTGGGGAATTGATAATCGAACAGCTGGATTTAGATTAGCAGGACATGGAAGTTCAATAAGAATTGAATGCAGAGTTCCTGGCGCAGATGTTAATCCCTACCTTGCTTTTGCTGGATTGATTCAAGCAGGTCTGTATGGAATTGAGAATAAATTAGAACTTGAAGAGCCATTATCTGGGAATATATATCAAAATAGAAAGGCAAAAAATGTTCCAGGTACACTTTATGAAGCAATTGAACTCGCTAAGAAATCAAAATTATTGCCAAAGATTTTCCGTTCAGATGTTTTAGACCACTATATTCATGCTGCAAAATGGGAGCAGAGTGAATATGATAAGTCTGTAAATGACTGGGAGCACCGTCGATATTTTGAGAGAGGATAAGTAGGGTTATAAATGCAAAATATGAATTGGAATTATCCAACAAATGTTTGGTTTGGAGTTGACAGATCAAAAGAAATACAAAAAGCTTGTGATACTTTAGGTATTAAAAATCCTTTAATTGTTACAGATCCTGGATTAATACAAACGTCAATTATTGAAGAAATCAATAGGGGCCTCTCATCAAATACACAAATTTACAGTGATGTTCAAGGAAATCCAACTGGTTCAAATGTAACTAATGGTGTAAAAGTTTTTTTAGAGGGTAGTCATGACGGAGTAATAGCCATAGGTGGTGGATCTGGTATGGACGCAGGTAAAGGAATAGCTTTTTTAGCTCATCAATCAAGACCACTTTGGGATTTTGAAGATATTGGAGATTGGTGGACAAGAGCAGACCCAAGTGTAATCAAACCTATAATAGCTATACCTACGACTGCAGGAACAGGTTCCGAAGTAGGAAGAGCAGCTGTCTTTTTAAATGAAGAAAATCATAAAAAGAAAATAATTTTTCACCCAAAAATGTTACCACAGATTGCGATACTTGACCCATCTTTGACATTAAATTTACCAAAAGATATCACTGCTGGAACAGGAATGGATGCATTGGCACACTGTATTGAAGCTTATTCATCTCCTTTTTATCATCCAATGGCAGAGGGCACAGCTCTAGAGGGTTTAAGACTAGTCAAAGAAAATATTCAAGAGGTTTATCATAATGGAAATAATGTTGATGCAAGATCACATATGTTAGTGGCTTCGATGATGGGTGCAGCTGCATTTCAAAAGGGCCTAGGCGCAATTCACTCGATTACACACCCAGTAAATTCCTTATACAAGACCCATCATGGAACAACAAATGGTACAGTTATGCCATTTGTTTTGAATTATAACCGTAGCGCTATTGAAGATAAATTTACTAGATTGGCAAACTTTCTAGATATTAAAAATGGCTTCGAGGGTATTGTTGACTGGATTATTGAATTAAAAAAAGAAATGGAGATACCTGAAACACTTAAAGATATGGGTGTTAATGAGGGAGATGAGATTAAATTAGCGCCATTAGCACAAGAGGATCCAAGCACTGGTGCAAACCCACTAGAGATGACAGTAGAAAGATTTCAAGAATTAATATTAAATTGTATTTCCGGAAAATATTAAATTTTTAGAAATTGTTGGTGCGCTTTTTTTGAAATTGATGCAATAACATCACCATTTGATTGAAAATTTAGATGATTTCCTTTCCAATCACTAATTATACCACCGCTCTCTTCTACAATATTTATTAAAGGGATATAATCATAAGGTTTTAAGAAAGACTCTACTACTAAGGGTATTCTTTTTTCAGCTAAAAGTCCGTATTGCACACAATCACCACCAAAGGTTGCATATTTAGTTTTTTTTATCAGAGCTTTATATTTTTTATTTTTATTATTTGATTTGAAAGCTGTCATTCCAGAGGTACTAAAATATAATTTAGATAAGTTTAAATTGTTTTGAGTTTTCTTAATTTTTTTTCCATTACAATAAGCACCATTGTCTCTAATTCCAATCCATGTTTTGTTTATATCAGGACAGTTAATAATTCCAATCATGGGTATTTTATCAATACACAAAGAAATTAATGTGCCGAAATTACTATTTCCATTAATAAAATTTTTTGTTCCATCTATTGGATCGATTACCCATACAAATGGAGAGTTATTTGATTTATTTTTGTATTCCTCTCCGAATATATCGTGACTAGGATATTTTTTTATGATCATTGATCGCAATTCTTTTTCAATTTTCATGTCTATTTTAGTTACTGGTGATTTATCTGATTTGAAATCTATTTTTAGGCGATTTGAGGGCGTATTTTTTAATATTCTTTCTGATGCATTAACAAGTTTTTTAGCAAAGTTTAAATATGGAGACAAATCTTTAAGTTTTAAAGGCATTTACAAAATATATAGAAAAAAAGCATTACTACTAATAATTTTTAATTTAAGCTATTTTTAAGCTTTTGAAAAATAATCTCAAAATTTTCTGATGTCTGAGCGCCATTTATAACAATTTGTTTATTTATTATAAATGTAGGAACACTATTTATACCCATCTTTCTAGCTTGAATTTCTTCATTAGCGAGTGGCTCAATATTTTCTTGATCTGACAAATAACTTTTAAAATCTTCAGCACCAATTTTATGTTTTATAGCTATATCCAACAATACATTGGGGTCGCCTATATCTTCACCATTTAAGAAATATGACTCAAATAAACTATCTAAAACATTTTCCTGTACACCCTGTTTATATGCTAAAGCTAAAAGTCTATGTGAATTAAAGGAATTAGGGGTTGTCATAATAGAGTCAAAGTTAAAATTAATTCCCTCTACAAGTCCTTCATCATAGATATTGTCATAAATTGTCTTTGCTGCATCAGCACTTCCAAATTTAGAAATTAAATATTCTTGCCTATCCATTCCATCAGGCGGCATTCCTGGATTTAATTGAAAAGGTCTCCAAGTTTGTTTAAATTTTGTATCTTTGTGATTACTAATAGCTTTTTCTAATCTTTTTTTTCCAATATAGCACCAAGGGCAAACAGTATCCGAAAATATATCAAGTTCGATCATAAATTTATTTCAATATTCATGACATAAAAAAATAATAATTCATAGTCATTAAATTTAAAAATCTGATAAGATCAAAAATGGGAGATTCATATGATAGTAAATTTTAACGGAATATTTTATTTAGTAATTTTTTTAATTATTTTAGTGATGAATGCTTTTTACGGCTATAACTGTTTGTTTAATACCAAAAACTTCATAGGCAAATATGGAATTGATTTGACAGCTGCATTTTTTGCTAGGTTTGCTGGTGCTGTAATTGTAGGTGCTGTTTTAATGCAGTTATACATTTTATTTAGGGGCACAGAGGCTACGTGGGCATTCTTTAATTTTATGTTTATAATTATGACCATTATAGCAATATCAGCTTTTTACACTGGTGAGATCGATAAATTAGGAAGAACTGATCAATACTCAAGAGAGGGATGGTTATCAACAGGAGGTCTAGCAATAGGTTGGGCTATTCTTTGTTTTGGATTGGCAGATAAGATTTATATTTAACGATTTCTTATAAAATAAATAAAAATTAAAGACGTTAAATACATTATGACGCTGTATGTGGCAGCTGGTATAATATACAGTCCACCACCGAAAATACTTGTGCCTACAAAAATTGCCAATGTTCCATTTTGAAGTCCACACTCTATTGAAATAGCTTTTTGTTGTGAGGTTCCTGTTCCAAAAAACTTTGCCCAGTAAAAAGCAATAATCATCATTAATAAATTGAGAGAAAGGACTACCAATCCAGTTTGAGCAAAATATTCAACTAAATTTTCTCTCTCAGCTAAAATAGCTCCAATCAAAACTAGAATAAATAAAGCAGTTGAAAGTATTCTAGCAAACTTCTCTATTCTCTTAGTTAAAAAGGACAAGCTAGCTCTGAAAGTCATTCCAATTAAAACAGGTAATGTCACAATCAAAAACATACTTATAGCAATTCCTGTAAGTGAGATTGAGCTCAAAGAATTATCAGAAATTAATCCCATTGATATCCCCAAAACTACAGGCACAGAAATTACACTTAAAAGGCTCATCACTGCAGTTAAAGATATTGATAGAGCAACATCCCCTTTAGCAAAAGAAGTAAGAATATTAGAAGTTACTCCACCTGGGGCTGCAGAAATTAAAATTAAACCTATAGCTAATTCAGGTTGAAGTGGCCAAACCAAAACAATAATTAAAGCAACTATTGGAAGAAAAATTAATTGGCTAATTAAACCTATAATAAAATTTTTAGGTGCCTTTATTACTCTGACAAAATCCGAGAATGTCAAACCCAAACCCAGAGTGAACATAATAAAAGCTAAGGCTAAAGGAAGAATTACATCAGTTATGAAATTCATAGATAAATATTAACAAAAACTTAAAATAATCATATCTCATAACCAAGGCTTTTTTCCTCTAAATCAATCAATTCCTCAGGATACCCCTCAGCTCTAAATGCAGTATTGTATTTATTTTCAAGCCTTTTAACTACCATTGACGACCACGCACGATCACCAAAACTCTTTCTTGCATCTTTAATAATATCAAGAACCAAAGGTGATATCTCTAATTCGATCCCAAGTTTTGTGGCGAGACCCTGAAAAAGTCCTACATCTTTCTCAACTAAGTCCATTGTAAAATTTATATTATATGAACCGTTTAATATTACCTGACTCTCAGTTTCATGGACAAATGAGTTACCTGAGGAAGCTGCAATTCCTTTGTATGTTTTGTTTAAATCAAGATTAGATTTACTTGCTATGGCCCAAGCTTCTCCTAATGCAACTAAGTGAACAGTAGCCAAATAATTAGTAATAACTTTAAGAATGGATGCACTTCCAAAGTCTCCCGTATGCAAAATTTTTCTACCGAGACATTTTAATACTGGCATAGCTTTATCAAATCCCTCTCTACTTCCTCCAACAAAAATAGAAATGTTACCAGTTGCAGCCCTATGGCAACCCCCACTTACAGGGGCTTCTAAAGCTATTGCACTTTTCTGCTGAATTAATGATGCATGTTTTTTTAGCTGATCATTTTCAGTTGTACTCATCTCAATCCAAATTTGACCTCTTTGTATTGTATCAATAATACCATCTTCGGACTCTAAAACTTTCGCACATACCTCGGGTGAAGGAAGACATGTTATTAAAATATCAGAATTTATAACAAGATCTTTTATTGATTTGGCTGTATTAGCACCCTTTAACTGAAATTCATTCATTAACTTGCTATTTTTATCTAAAACCGATAATTGAAAATTATTTTCTAAAAGGTTGCTTGCAAGTTTCCCTCCCACATTACCTAATCCAATGAAACCTATTCTCATACGCTCTCCTTTTTTCATTTAAAAAAATAATATTACTTAATTTTTCAATGTTAATATTAAATAATTTTTATAAGATCAATCAATGTCTATATATCTAAGAACAGAAAAAATTATCCCAGAATGGACAGATTATAATGGCCATATGAATTTGGCTTTTTATATTCACTTATTTGATCAAGGATGGGACGTATTATTAGATAGGTTTCAAATGGGAGGAGAATCAGCAAAAAATGAAAAAAGATCAACATTTGCTGTGGAATCCCATACTAAGTATATACAAGAGGTTAAAGAGGGAGATGAAGTTGATATAAACCTACTATTCTTAGACCGTGATAAAAAAAGATTTGTATATCAATTGGAAATTGTAAGTAAAAGTGGGAATTTTAGAGCAGCTACATCGGAAGTTTGCTCTCTATATGTTGACTTAAGTATCCGCAAAGTTATTGAAATGGAAGACTATAAATTAAAGTTAGTAGATGATTTCATCTCTGAAAATAATAATCAATTTTCACCAATAGAATTTTACCTTTTAGATAAATTAAAAAAGTAAATGAAACTTGCTATCATTGGGTCGGGCATTGTGGGCCTCACAATTGCTTATACCTTTAGTAAAGAAAATATCGATATAACTATTTTTGAGAAAGAGAGAGACTCATTATCACATGGAACTGGAAGAAATAGTGGAGTTATTCACTCCGGAATCTACTATCAACCTAAAACTTTAAGGTCAACTCTCTGCATCAGAGGTTCAAAGCTAATGAAAAAATTCATTATTGA